>CAZMEH010000651.1:0-1696 GCA_964564885.1 uncultured Saprospiraceae bacterium
TAATAATATTGGTTTTTTGTACTGACTTTTAAACGAACTTTTATTTTTGAGTTTTATTAAAACCAAGTCGTTACTTAATAGGATAGAAGTTAGTCTAAAATTTAGGTACTACGATGAAAAGTGTGCGTAATCAGATAGGGTAAACTTGCGATACTGATAGCTATCGGCATCGAGACTTTGTACGTCTGGTTTACTAGATAATATAGACTTGCAAGGTCTTGAAGATCTCGCAAGTCTGTTATTACGCATACTTTTACTTTTACTGGAAAAGGTAAAATCAGAACATTTTTACTACTTTTCAATTCTCATCATCATTAATATTAAAGTATATGAAGCATTTATTGTTTGGTTTGTTGGCATTAATTATTGTCGGTTGCATTCCGAGAATCACCAAATTGCAGTTACAGGAAAGGGATATTGAGCGAATAGATACAGAAAAAGTTAACGTTTGCGGAACGGTTGAAAACTATTATCCGGATAGTTTAACGCCAATGAGGACGGTTCGTGTAAATGTACATATTATGAGAGATGATGAAGGTCTTGGGAATTTTTCCGAGGAGGCGGGAGTCATTTATGCAAAAGAAATAATAGAAGAGTGTAATGAAAAATTGGAAGACAACCGTAAAATGAATCTGCCAAAAGGAAATGATACAGAAGTTTTAAAGACGAGCTTAAAATTTGTCATTACACCGCAAGCCGATAGGGAAGGAGATGACGGAATTTATTTTCACAATGATAGTGACTTGTATTATTATTTGGATAAAGGCAAGGGAAGGAATTTTACGACAAGAGATGTTTATAATAAATATGGTATTGGAAAAGGTGAAGTATTGAATATTTTTATTCACGCACATCACCGAGATACAGTGACTTCTATTTATAGAAAAGGCGAATTGAACATGAAGGGCATTGCTTTTCCGTCTGATGGTTTTGTAAAGGTGACTGGTTTATTTCATTATAGCACCGATACGATGTATTATAGAAAGGAAACAAACGAACCTGTTATAAAAGGTGCTTGGTTTTGTGCAGGACATATCAATCATGAAATTGGTCATGTATTAGGTTTGCACCATACTTGGAGCTATAATGATGGTTGTGATGACACGCCGAAAAACCCTAATTGCTGGGCATACAACAGAAAAGCACCTTGCAATAAAAGTTATTCTAATAATGTAATGGATTATAATACGTACCAAAATGCTTGGTCGCCTTGTCAATTGGGTAAGGTTCATCGTAGTTTATCTACGAATAATTCCAAAACTAGGCGATTGCTAGATCCTGTTTGGTGTGTTTATAATGCGGACAAAACGATTAAACTATACGAAGACCAAACTTGGAATATCGCAAAAGATATGGAAGGTGATATTATCGTTGGTAATGCAGTTGTGCTGACGATTAACTGTACAGTTAATATGCCAAAAGGCTCAAAAATTATTGTTAAGCAGCGTGGAAAGTTAATTTTGAATGGGGCAATTATTCAAAATGCTTGTGGTGAAACATGGAAAGGTATCGAGGTTTGGAAGGACGAAAAGACAAAAGGTAAGGTTATTTATCAAAATAGCCCGACGGTGAAAGATACCAAAGTCAAGGTAGATATAAAGGCAAATTAAGGAGAGAGAAGTCAGATCGTTCCCGAGTACTCGGATTGGCGTCAAGGAGGTTATAAAGAACTAAAAATCAGAAGGTTAAATGAATA
>CAZMEH010000652.1:0-8180 GCA_964564885.1 uncultured Saprospiraceae bacterium
CAAATAATTAAATATATTTTATGTTACAATATTATATAAATAATTATATTTTAGATGACATTTAATTGACAGATACATAAAACTAAAAATGGGTCGAATACCATTAAAGTATTCGACCCATTTTAGTCAAAAGATAATCCTCCCGATTAGTAAAATGTGAAACATTTCACATTTGCAAAACTATAAGCTAGAGTTATTCCTGCAAACATAAACATATCATTATTGCTACTATCACCTCTTTGTCGTCCAGGCTCACTGAGGCTTTGATTAATCGACCGATCAGAAAGCGCTACCGCTATATTTCCTCTACTTTCCTGCAAGTCAGTTAAATCAGTATAAACAGTACTTACATCATCTAGATAATCTGTATTTAAGTAACGAGCACTAATTTCTACGTTAACACTCCATTTATAAGACAAGTCAAACTTTATTCCACCGCCATAAGCTAAAGCAACTTCTGTCAAATCATATTCAAATCCACGAGCTTGTCCTTCCGTACCAAGCGGCTGCAACGCCATCCATTCTCCTTGATATTCCGCTTCTGGATTAAAACTAAAAATCGATATTCCAGCAAAAAGGTATGGTGTAAAATTATCTTCTTTAGAACCATGCTCATATTTCAAGAAATTGAACTCAAACTGTGCTGTTCCATCAAAAACATTAGAACGAAAATCCAAATTACGTTGTAATTGAAAATCTTCGTTCGAGTTACTATCAGAGCCACTTACTTTTCCGTAACTACCTGATAATTTTAGTGATAAGCGATTATTGAAATTCAGCCTTGTCATTATACCAAATCCTATATTTGGGTCATTAAACTTATACTCCGTATTAATATCACCAAAGTAATAAGTGCCTCCTAACCAAGCTCCTGCCTCCCAATCTTGTGCAAAAGAAAAGTAACTACAACTGATGAATAACAATATCAATAGTTTTTTCACAATATTTAATTTATGTTTAATTTTCGTTCTCTAACAGTTTTTGTGGGATAAAGAAATTAGCAATGGGAATTTTTTATATTCCAAATATTTGGGATTTGTTTTCTTTATTACAAAAATACTAAAAAAGCTATTTTATTTACAAAAGTATCTAAAATGTAATAGATGTTATCAATTTCATCGACAGTAATCATACCAATTCAATATGATTATGTAGATTGACTAAGTAATTATAATAAGATGTGTAAAATTATTGTAATAGCAGATTTTTATTATAGTCTTGATTATTAAATAACGATTTTCGTTCTATCTAATTGTACCAACTTTAGATAAATAAATGTTTTCAAAATATTTTCAATGTCATTAGAAATTGAATTAAAGTTTTTAGTTAAAAATAACGCTTGGAAAGAACAAGCGAAAGGAGTTCATTATCGACAAGGTTATTTAAATACAGATAAAAGCAGAACTGTTAGGGTCAGAACTATTAATAATAAAGCCTTTTTAACCATAAAAGGTATTTCCATCGGTGCAACTAGAAAAGAATTTGAATATGAGATTCCTTTTCTTGAAGGAAAAACCATACTTAACGAACTTTGCAAAAAGCCTATTATTGAAAAATTTCGTTATAAAATAAAGGCAGGAAATGATTTGATTTGGGAAATAGATGAATTCTTAGGCGAGAATGAAGGCTTAATTGTAGCTGAAATAGAACTACAATATGAAACTCAGCGTTTTGTCAAACCTGATTGGCTCGGTGAAGAAGTGACGACTAATCCGAAGTTCTATAACTCAAGTCTCGTGAGTTTTCCTTTCAGCAAGTGGTCATTAAAGATTTAGGAATACTCAAAATAGCTTAGTTTTATCAAAATATTTATGTCAAACTTTAAATCAAATCATTCAGCGTGACAGATTCTTACTATCAAAAAGGACAAAGAAGGCGATTAGTTGATCATTTATTTCAAAAAGGAATACACGACCAAAAAGTATTAGATGCTATTCTACAGGTACCTAGGCATTTTTTCTTTGACACCACTTTTATTGATAAAGCATATGAAGATAAGGCTTACCCTATTGGAGAAGAACAAACTATTTCTCAACCTTTTACGGTTGCTTTCCAAACCGAGCTATTAGCCGTAAAAAAACGTGAAAAAGTATTAGAAATTGGAACTGGATCAGGCTATCAAGCGGCTATTCTGTCAACGTTAGGTGCAAGAGTTTACACCGTTGAGCGCATCAAAAAACTCTATATTCAGGTAACAAAGCGATTTAAAATATATTATCCCACTATTAGAAATTATTTTAGAGATGGACATAAAGGACTCGCAGAGTTTGCTCCTTTTGATAAGATAATAGTGACTGCTGCTGCTACATCAATTCCTATTTCCTTATTGGAGCAATTAAAATTAAATGGAATTCTTGTTATACCTATTGGAGATAATTCGGGACAAGAAATGCTAAAAATCACCAAGGTATCGGAAGAAAATGATTTTATTCAAGAAAATTATGGTGCGTTTAAATTTGTACCTATGCTCACCAAAAAAGTTAATTAGACTTTTTTAGATTGATTAATACAATAAAAAACGTCATTCAAGTTGGGACTTGAATGACGTTTTTTTTAAGTTACTATTTCATTAACTAATTACTGAACTGAAAACTCAACACGACGATTAATGTAGTTAGTTGGTGTAGATCCTTTCATAGGAGCAGTCTCACCATCATACTTGATTATTAATCTACTTGAAGAAATACCGTAATTCTCAGATAAGAATTTAGCAGCATTTTCAGCACGTCTTTTAGATAAATTTAAGTTGTGACTTACAGAAGATGTAGCACTTGCATGTCCTTCGACAACAACACTAATACCTGAGTTCTTCTGCATAACAGTTGCAACATGATGCAATTGTGAATAATAAGTTGGCTTGATAGTAGCCGAGTTATTATCAAATTGAATCGTTGGTAAGAACCAAGAAGAAGCTGATTGTGGAGAAACAACCACTGGTTTGTTTACCCAATCACCATCTTCAGCCATTTTCTGAACATCTTTCTTAGTAGTA
The DNA here is from genome assembly GCA_964564885.1 of uncultured Saprospiraceae bacterium. Taxonomy (GTDB): domain Bacteria; phylum Bacteroidota; class Bacteroidia; order Chitinophagales; family Saprospiraceae; genus CAKZLL01. Next base: position 2,993 of record CAZMEH010000652.1, read on the forward strand.
AAGTTTGGCTTAGGAGCAGTATAAATACCATTCGCATCAACAGATTTCCCTGGCTCAGTAAATGGTTGCTTATCTAAATAATCAGCAATACCATCACTGTCGCTATCAAGAGTTTCACCTCTAGTGTTAACGCTAGCACCTGCAGGTGTATTAGCTTCTTTGTCTAACTTATCTGGAACACCGTCACCATCTTGATCAGCTAATAAGTTACCCAAGTTGTCTAATCTCTGAGTATTGTTAGCAATCATATCGTATGGTCCATCCAATGGATTCAACCAATACAATGGTTCAGACTGTTTCTTAGCATCACCTAAGTTAAAGTTCAAACGAAGACTATTGTACAAGAAAGCATCATTATTAGTTCCTCCTGACTTTACACCATCAAGGTTGTCTTGAAGACTAAAAATTAACTTATTGTCAAGTGAAATGTTTATTTTTTCACTGATTTTGTAAGAAACACCTGTTACTAAAGACATACCTGGAGATTGTTCAATCTCAAAGTTTCTTTCTGTAAGTTGTTCTGTTTCATACTCACCATCATGAATACCTTCAATAATTGTAAGGTCATCACGAGAAACATCATCACCACGAGCTCCGATTGCAGTAGCTAATGCAGTATAATCATAAATATTTCCAGCTGCATCTTTAGCATCATACTTAACGTCGTATAAATGATAGCTGATACCTGCACCTGCATAAAAGCCCCACTTAGATGTAGACTTGTGAAACTTCAAGTTATTCAAGTTGAAAATAGCTTCTAAGCTAATATCATGCAATGTAGTCTGATAATTCTCAACAAATCCTGCATAACCCAACTCTTCAATAGTACGGTTACGAGATGCTGTTGGTGCTGTTGGATAAAAGTCAAGACCTGTCATTCTGTGGAATGTATAGCCTCCTCTCAATGAAAGTGTATAGCCTAGTGCTTTACGAACATGAAAGCCTGCACCAAAACCAGAAGGAAATTTAGGAAATACATCACCACCCATCATAGAGTGACCAACATTAAGACCTAGCTCCCACATATCGTTAGGGCGTTCAGGATATTTTCCTTTAGTCACTTCAGTTTCTTGTGTTACTCCTTCTTCAGAAAGAGTTGCGTCTGGCTGCGCGACAGCCAATGTGCTAAAAAATATTAGCAATGACAATGTAGATAGAAAGTTGAATTTCCTTGTCATAGGGTTTCAATTTTTAAAAAATTAAGAAATTAAGATTAAATATCACACAAATAGAATAGTTGACACAAAAGTAGATTTTTTTTCAATTGAACCCAACAATTTTTTAATAAAAAATCTATCTTATCAACTATCTTTGTTAAAAACAATGTAAATATAAGACAATTTCACATTTATAAAAAGTAAATATATATAAATGTGAAGAATATCTACACACACATTTTCACGCAATGTAGTTGAAAAAATCTAATAGGTCAAGTCCAACTGTATAATAATTTATATTTTTTTATTTATAAATTGACACTCTTAGCTAATCAGTTACAATTTTAAATTTTATAATATGATAATTAATCCACGGTTGACGCTTTTATCTTTCTTATTCTTGGTTGTTCATAATGTTGTGTTTTGTCAAGACATAATTCAATCTCCAAAGGTTTTTTTGGGCTACGAATTAGGTGAAAAATTTACTTATCACCATAAAGCAGTAGATTACTTCAGACACGTCTCTGACAACTCTAACCAAGTCACAATTAAGAATTATGGGGAAACAAATGAAAGGCGTCATTTAGTTGCCGCTGTTATTTCTTCCGCTGCCAATATAAAACAGCTTGAAGTTATTAGAAATAGCAATTTATATTCTGCGGGATACCTCAATCGGTCTGCAAAAGGAAATGATAAGCCAATTGTTTGGTTGTCATATAATATACATGGAGATGAAGCCGCTGGTACAGAAGCAGCATTAAAAACACTTTATTACCTAATTACTAATGAGGATGCTCAACAATGGCTAGAGGATGTAGTTGTAATTCTTGATCCTTGTGAAAACCCTGATGGTAGAGATCGATATGTTAACTGGTACAACATGGTTCAGAACCAACCTGCTAATCCTACTTTGAATAGCATCGAACATCATCAACCTTGGCCTGGCGGCAGGTTTAATCATTATTTATTTGATTTAAACAGGGATTGGGCTTGGCAAACACAGGTTGAAAGTATTGCTAGAATAAAGTTGTATCAGCAATGGATGCCTCAGATTCATGTTGATTTGCACGAAATGGGTATTAATTCACCCTATTTCTTTGCACCTGCGGCTGCTCCTTACCATGAAAGTATTACGGACTGGCAAAGGGATTTCCTTCACATAACAGGAACAAATAACGCAAAATACTTTGATGAAAATGGATGGTTATACTTTACAAAAGAGGTTTTTGACTTACTTTATCCTAGTTACGGAGATACTTGGCCAACTTTCAACGGTGCAATAGGTATGACTTACGAACAAGGTGGTTCAAAGCAAGCCGGTCTTCATGTTCATCAAGAAACTGGGAATATTCTTTCTTTAGTGGATAGAGTAGAGCATCATTTTACAAGTAGCGTTTCTACTATTGAAGCGACTTATAAGAATCGGAAAAGGTTGATGAAAGAGTTTGAAAATTATTTTAAAACTCGTCCAAATGAAAAATATCAATCTTATATTATTAAATATTCTAAAGAAAAGAAGCGAACTATCGCTACTTTATTGGAGTTATTAGATAATCAAAACATTAAATACGGTCATCCGAGAACAAAAGGCAGTGCTTCTGGCTTTGATTTCATGAACAATAAGGATAGTTCATTTTCTTATAATCAAAAAGATATAGTTGTTCGGCTGGATCAACCGCTTTCTAGATTTGTAAAAGTATTATTCGAGCCTAATACGCTTGTTGAAGACTCTTTAACTTATGATTTAACGGCTTGGGCACTACCTTATATATATGAATTGGAGGCTTATGCTAGTACTTCGGATATAGATGGTAGACAATACGAACAAAAATCTTCTTTTATTGAGCATACAATTCCTGAAAATGTACCCTATGCCATTGTAATGGATTATCATGACGGTGATGATGTAAAAATATTAGGTGCATTGCTTCAAGATAATTTAGTGGTTCGCTTTGCAACTCATCCATTTAAGGTGAATGGAAAGGAATACGACAGAGGTAGTCTTATCATTACAAAGGGTGAAAATGTATCTCGCTATCTTCGCTATGACAAAGAGATTATTGAAATAGCCAATAATTTTGAAAAAGAAATAAACCTTGTTACAACGGGTTTTGTAGAACAAGGAAAAGATTTTGGTTCTAGTTCTGTTCGTTATATCAAGCCTGTTAAAATTGCTTTAATCGGCGGTGATGGCGTTTCTCCAACGGCTTATGGCGAATTATGGTACTATATGGAACAAGTCATTCAATATCCTGTAACGACTTTACGAACGGATTATCTCTCTTCTATCAACCTTTCAGAATACGATGTTATCATATTGCCGTCTGGAAGTTTTGACAAACACAACAGTAAGTTACTAATTTTTGTGAAAAATGGTGGAAAAATTATTGCGTTAGAACGTGCTGCAAATGGACTTGCCGCTAATTCACAAACATCTATGAAGCTTAAAAAAAGTTCTTCAAAAGCTAAAGAGGTGAGATACGAAGAAGCAGATCGTTCTAGTTCTGCAAGACTGGTAGAAGGTAGTATATACAAAGTACACCTTGATGATTCTCATCCATTGTCTTTTGGTAATGATGATGATGTGCATATTATGAAAAGGAATAGCCGTATGTTTTCACCATTACGTCCAGATGATGGTTGGAATGTCGGGAAAATTAAAAAAGATAGTCATATCAGCGGTTTTGTTGGAAATGAGTTAAAAAAGGATTTAGTCGGCACCGTTGCTTTTTCAGTAGAAGAATATGGTAGAGGTCAAATCATTTATATGTCAGATTCTCCTGTTTTTAGAGGATTCTGGCATAGTGGTCAATTGATTCTTGGTAATGCGATCTTCTTCGTTGGACAATAAAGTTGAATTGCCTGTAGTAAGAACTCGCTACAGGCAATTCTACATTAACTCATCTACTAACTTACGAATACCTGTTGTTGCATTTTCAGCGTATATTTTAAGGTTTTTAAAATCGCTTGCTGAAATACTTGGTTTTGGATCTATAAAATAAATTGGAACGTGATTTTCTACATAATGAATTAAACTCGCTGCTGGATAAACTTGCATTGAAGTTCCTACGATAATCAAAACATCTGCAATAGAGGTAATTTTTGCTGCTTTTTCAAGCATTGGCACAGCTTCGCCAAACCAAACAATATGAGGTCTTAGTTGTGCACCTTTCTCACATTTATCTCCAATATTAATATCTTCTTCCCAATCATAAATTAATTCCGCATCTCCTGTACTCCTAACTTTTCGTAATTCTCCATGCAAATGCACTACTAATCGGCTACCTGCTCGCTCATGCAAATCATCGACATTTTGTGTAATAACACAGACTTCATATTTTTTTTCTAATTCGACCAATGCTTCATGCGCTGCATTAGGTTTTACTTTTTTCAATTCACTACGTCGCTCATTATAGAAATTGAGTACTAGTGTCCTGTTTTTATCCCAACCTTCTGGCGAAGCAACTTCCATCACATCATGTCCTTCCCATAATCCGTCAGCATCTCGAAATGTTTTAATTCCTGATTCTGCACTAATTCCTGCTCCTGTTAATACTACTATTTTCTTTTTCTTGCTCATGGTTTTATTTTCAAATGAAAGTATCTTTCTGTTCCTAAGTGAAGAAATATAGTTCCTTCTTATATTTTTATAATTCTTAAACACATACAATTAAAGGGTTCTTCGGTGAATTTAGTGGAAGTCTTCAAGAACGATAGACAGTAGGCAGTTTTGGATTAAAATTATCATTTGTTATTTAAATGATAATTCTTATCCTCTTCACCTCATTTCAGTTTCTTCAATATTTAAATCGCCATCTCTAAAGTATTATCATCTAATTCTGGCTTACTTCTTCAATTTTAAACTTCCTATTCATTTTAACGCATCCTTTTTGTAAAATTTATCGTTCTGAGATTGTATTATTAATTATTAATAAAGACCTTAGCGCAAATCTTAGGTTACGAGTCATGAGTTTTCGAGTTGCATGTTTTGTTTTAATAGCATTTTTATAAAAAAAACTTTAAAAACTAAA
>CAZMEH010000653.1:0-2572 GCA_964564885.1 uncultured Saprospiraceae bacterium
TACTTGAACAAAGTCATTCATAGGTTTCGTGCAAAGATTCGAGCAAAAGATAATAGGCTAAATGAAATGAATAAATCACTTGCTTTTCTTAAAGAAAAAGAAGCTGAATTGAGCAAGCAAGTTTCTTTTTCCGCAGATATAGACGATAATCAGCTCGTTGAATTACAACAAAAGCAACAATCGTTACAGCAAAAAATCAGCTTATTAGAAAATAAGAGTGATAGTTTGGTTACGGTTAAGGAGGTTTTGTATCAGCGAATGATGAGGATAGAGCAAGAAAAGCAAGATTATATCAAACGAGATATTTATCATCAAGAATTGTTAGACATTATTGAAAACGCTAAAGTAAAATTCTATGAAATAAGACCTCGTCGTAGTAACGGAAAAACAGCAAAATCTATTAAAAAGTGGTTTGACACCAGAATTAACCTTGCCATTAATTATAATAAAATATCGAAACTGGAAGGACAAGAGTTTGTGGTTAAACTAATCGACAATAGTACGGGAGAAACCATTACGCCGCAAGAAAGTGACGATAATGTCTCTGATGGTATTTCGTTTATTTTTGCTGAAAATCCTACGCCTGAAATGACTTACACACATGTTGAGAAAAAATCAGAAGGCAGCTTTACGGTTCAAGTTTACTTCAAACAACAATCTAAAGAGTATCTTTTATCGAATGGCGTTGCAGCGATTCAATTTTAGAAGACGGAGGTCAGCAGACAGATCATTCGCTTTGCGAATTGTCAGAACGCCTACGGCTGTCAGAAGGAGTAATTATTTAGGTTCTTTATAATTAAAGGCGATAACACTCTAATTGTTAGAATGTTATCGCCTCTTTAAATTTCTATATCCATTAAGAAGTTATCTTATCATAAACTCCTCTCTGACAGCCGTAGGCCTTCTCGCAGAGAAGCGGTCTGACTTCTGACTTCTCTTAATCAATCCAATCATAATATCTCGCACCTTCTGTTACGCCGCTTTCGCCAATACTTGACAAAACAAACTCTTTTTTGGGCTCAAGATGACTGTTTTCCATCTTACCTACATGAAGATTGTAATAAATATCTTTTTCAATAGATTGACGTTTTTCTAAGTTTTTAAACATCTTAAACTGTTCCGTAATGGTTTTCCAACCTGATTGAACGGTTCCTTGAAAAACCTTTGATTTAGAACCACTTCCGTAAGCAAAAAAGCCTAATTTCTTATTTGACAAGTCTTTACCTTCCTCTAGTTCTAGTTCTAAAATACTCATTAAGGCAAGAAAAATAGAACAAGTGTACATATTACCAACAAGACTAGATGCTCTTTGCCCTTTATCTATTTTTTCGGTGACAAATGCTTTGTATTGAGGCGTTTTAGTGATCGTTCTCAAAAACCCAGCATATACCTTATTATAATCATCCGAAGAATCAAAGTTTTCTTTCAATGGTTCTTCTAAACCTAAATCCTTATTTATCGCTTCCCACTGATTAGAAGATTTCAATTCTTTTACAAAAATATCTGAAAAAATACGTTTTCCATGAAAAGCATAAGGCAAGTGAAAAACCAATTGTTCCCACTCATCAATCAGCCTTTTCCCATCTTCCTGTTGATACTCTGACTTAGCGATTTTTTGATTTTTGAAATGCTCAAATGCCTCTCCTATCCTATCCTGATAACATTGATTAGAAAATTGACCATCAAAAATGGGTGTATCTTTATGAATACTTATTTTTTCATCATTAATATCCAATACGCCATTCACTTCTAGCGTGTTAGGCAATTTCCCTAAATATTTCTCTATATTACCATTTTTCATAGCAGCCAATTCTAGCACTTCTTTTATAATCTGCGCCTTAGTTGCTGTTCGTTTTGGTTTATAAAAATCATGAACGCCTAAAGTTGCAACGCCCCAAGTCGAATCTATTGCTAATAAACGAGGATTGTTTTTCACTAAAATAGCGACAGCACCAGCTCCTTGCGTATATTCTCCTGACGAACCGAGTTCATATTTTGCATTATCAGAGGCAACCACAATACCAATTCTATCTTCGCTACCCGAAACCCAATCAATGGTATTTTGTAAAGCGTCAACTCCGCCAACACAAGCAAAAGTTAAATCTACCACATCGCAATTCAAGAAACAGTTATCACCGTATTCTGCTTTGTATTTATTACGAAGCATTTCCAGGATATAAGTTGCCGTTGGTTTTGAACCGTCCAATGCACTTTCTGTTCCGAGATAAAGTCGTCCAATAGTATTCGGATTCAATTTATTTTTATCAATCAAATCTGCCACAGCATTAGCTGCCATTGTTGCAGTATCTTCATGAAAATCTAAAATAGCCATCTTACTTAAACCAAGCCCTCGGTTGAGTTTTGGGTATTCTAAGCTTCGTATTTCAGCTAAATCTTTTATATCAAAATATATTTTTGGTACATATAAAGACATATCGTCTATACCTACTGTTAGTATCGTTTTCATATTTTTACCAATTATGTTTTCCTAATAATATGGAAATCAACAACATTTATGTTGAGCAAATTATTATTCTATATTTTTCTACCCTAAAAATAGTTCTAATTTGCA
>CAZMEH010000654.1:0-2607 GCA_964564885.1 uncultured Saprospiraceae bacterium
AATAAAAAATAGCTTTTATCTCCTTTAAAACCACGTTTACTAAACTTCAAAAGTTTAGTAAACGTACCCTTAAGTCCTATTTTTCTGTATAAAGTTGGTTAATAAGTTATGAACTAATACTTTAATTCATAAACAACGGACAATTATATTTTAATTTAAACAACCTGTCCCGAAACCTCGGGATTGAAAATCAATAATTCCTGCTAACTGCTAATCACCGAGGTTTCGGGACAGGCTGCTAACTACTAACTGTCAACTGCACTAAGCACTCAAATAACTATCTAATTCTACTCTTCCCATTGAATTAAAACACATTTCTTTTGTCAATTTCCCTTTACGAGCTGCTAATGTACCAAAGCGAATATCATGAATACCATCGGTACTGTGCGCATCTGGATTAATCGAAATTTTGACATTTTTACTCATCGCATACTCGATCCAAGTCCAGTCAATATCTAATCGATAAGGATTTGCATTCAATTCTATAGCAACATTATTTTCAGCGCAAGCATCAATAATTCTCTTATGATCAATCGGATAACCTTCTCTTGACAATAATAATCGACTAGTCGGATGTCCGAGCATTGTCGTGTGAGGATTTGCAATTGCACCTAATAAACGGTCATTTGCTTTCTCTTCGGTCATTTTTAGATTCGAGTGAACCGAAGCAATGATGAAATCAAACTTTGCTAACATTTCATCATCATAATCCAATGAACCGTCATTAAGAATATCCGACTCAATCCCTTTGTATATTTTAAATGGAGCGAGTTCCTGATTGAGCGCATCAACTTCCGCCATTTGCTCCAATACACGATCTGGTTTCAAACCATTTGCATAAAAAGCAGATTTTGAATGATCCGTAATGACGATATATTCATAACCTTGCGATTTGGTATATTCTGCCATTTCTCGCAAAGTGTGCAAACCATCGCTATACGTAGAGTGCGAATGAATTACACCTTTTATGTCCGTTTCTTCAACAAGTGTTGGTAAAGTGTCGGTTTGTGCAAATGGAATAATCGCTTCGTTTTCTCGCAATTCTGGCTCAATATAAGCTAAACCTGCTTTTTCAAATACTTCTATTTCTGTAGCAAGGTTTGAAAAATCAACTTCGGGTTTTGCTGCAACCAATCCTTTTAGAAAAGCATTGCTACCTGTATGCAAAAACTGTTTTGAACCAAACTCTGCTAGCGAATAATGATAAATCGTAGCAGGAAAATCACCACTTGTTTTGAGCGCATACTTGTTTTCTTGCTGCTCTAGCAATTGTGCATATTTTTTATCAAAAACGCCATCAATTGCTTCATCCGAACCAATAATGATTTCAATACGATTGAGAATCGTGCAGCGTCTTCGTATCGCTCCAGTTAATTCAACCGTTGCATTTGGCAACTTCTTTTGTAATCTTCCCAATAGCTCCAATGCGTTTGGTTCAAGCGTTCCGTAATGGAATTTATCTCTGGATTGCAAATAGTATTCAATCTTCTTTTTAAGATCGAGTTGCGTTTTATATCCAAATCCTTTTAAAGCAATTAGGCGATTTTCATTACAAGCATAGAGTAACTCTCCAAGTGTTTCAGCACCCAAATCCTTCCAAATCAGTTTAATTTTTTTAGCTCCAAAACCTTTGATTTTCAACATTTCTTGAATACCAACTGGTGTTTTTGCTAAATAATCACTGAGTGCTTCAAAACTTCCAGTGTTGATGATTTCTCGAATTTTGCCAACTAACGATTTTCCAATGCCTTTAATTTCTCCAATTTCGGCGTCAGTCATATCAACTAATGGCGTTCCTAATTTACGTAGTTGAATATAACCATTTTGGTAAGAACGTATTTTATATGGATTGTCTCCATGCAATTCCATTAATCCTGCTAATTGATTAAATAGACGAGCAATTTCTTTATTTGTCATTATTATGATTTGGTTTGACCTTTTCAATAGCTGCAAAAATACAAGGAATTGAGCGATTCTACATTAAATTTATCCTTAGATAAAAAAATATTATTTTTTGTCACTTGCAGCGTTTGTTTAGTGCTTTTGCATATTTATTAATATCGTTTTGTAATCTATTTTTTTTAAAATGATAGCCACAAAGAAGATAAGTTTGGAAATGGTTAAACAGAATTTAAATGCCTTCTTGTGATTGGCAATTAGTTAAGGCAAGACCTAATACAATCGAGTACAATCCAAAGGCTAATTTAAGAAAAAGACTTAATAAACGCTTTGAATGTTAGCAATTCAGGAAGTAATAGTCATTTATTTGATTTTCCTGAGTTGCAATACAACATCGGCAATATGAAGTTTATTAACTGGAATATATAAATTTTTTACTTAGTATTTGTTAAAAGAGGCTGAATCCAGCCTCTTTTTTTTATTGAAAAACTATGGTTATTTGCAAAATACCGTAGAAGTTTCAAAAGTCGGTTGACGGCACACAGCCTACCATATTGCCTTTTTGTCCAGTGGGGCTTGCTCCATTGCCGTAACTCACTGAAAGACAATGGGGCAATCCTAACTTGATAGAGGAAAACAACCGTTTGGCAAAAAATATCAAACAACTAAAATATTTTATCACGGAATTTTTAAAAGAGCCAAAATTAT
>CAZMEH010000655.1:0-4163 GCA_964564885.1 uncultured Saprospiraceae bacterium
ACCGCCTACGGCTGTCAGAAATAGACAAATGAACAATTTATACATTAGACAATTTTATTAATTTATTTTGCCTAACGTTTCTCAGCGATACCGATAGTAATCGGCAGATTTTCTTTTACACAATATCCGTAAACGTTTTTTTGCCTTTTACAAAATACTCCCAAACGATGCTCTTTTTAAAAAAGCCATGAGTAGTTGGTTCGCCTATTGAATGTTTTTCAATGATTTCTTTATAATGTTTTCGTTGTTTCATAATACTGAAAAAGCGAGGGTAAATATAAAAATGCGCTCGAACGATTGCCCAAATTTCTTTGAACTTGCCTTCTGTTAAAAATCGAATACCTGCTACTCCATCTAAAACTAAACGAAGTGGAATGAGCCAAAGTAGCTTTCTTTTCGATTCATTTTTAAGTAAAGTCATTAAGTTATTACGGAAATTCAAATAGACTTTTCTTGGACTAGTTGGCGGTAAAGTACCACCTCCAACGTGATAAACCACAGATTTAGGCACAACCATATGGCGATAACCGGCACGTTTTAATCGCCAGCAAAGATCAATTTCTTCCATATGCGCAAAATAACTATCGTCTAGTCCTTCAAAATTATTATACAATTCTGCTCGAATAAACATCGCTGCGCCAGTTGACCAAAACACTTCTGCATTATCATCATATTGACCATTATCGGTTTCCAATTCCATGAAAATGCGACCACGACAAAACGGATAACCTAAATTATCCATCCATCCGCCAGCACCGCCAGCGTGTTCAAAAAGCGTTTTATCGTATGAAGCTCTAATTTTAGGTTGGCAAGTTGCGATTGTTTTATCCGACTCCATTAAGTCAATAATCGGCTTAATCCAACCTTTGGTGACTTCTACATCAGAATTTAGCAACACGTAATAATCCGCTTTAATGTGCTTTAAAGCATAATTATAACCGCCAGCAAAACCATAATTAGTATCAGAAATTATCAATTCAACATTAGGGAAATGCTCCTTTAGGTAAGCAACAGAATTATCTGTCGAAGCATTATCAGCAACGTAAACCGCTGTATTTTTATCATTTGAAAACTCCACCACTCCAGAAAGAAAACGTTCTAGGAAGTGTTGTCCATTATAATTTAAAATGACAACAGCTGTTTGCATTTGTTTATTATTGGCGCACGGCAGACGGCACAAGGCAGACGGCACAAGGCAAGGTTTGAAAGAATAACTAACTATTTCAGAATTTCTAAAGCTGCTTCTTTGTCCAAAGACAATTGATATTTTAAAGCTTCTAATCCATCAAATTTTTGGTCATCACGGGTTTTAGCAATAAACTCAATCGATAAATTATCACCATAAATCATCTTATCAAAGTCAAAAATATTAACCTCAATGGATTGTCGCAAACCGTCAAGCGTCGGACGATTGCCAATATATAACATTCCCTTGTATTGGTCAAATTGATGATGCACGATGACCGCATAAATACCTTCTGGCGGAACGAGTTTATACTTGTCGCCAACTTTTAGGTTAGCTGTAGGATAGTTAATCGTTCGACCGATTTGCTTACCATAAACGACTTCGCCTGTTAGTGTGAAGTTATGATTTAACCATTCGTTAGCTTGCTTGATATTGCCCGAAGTTAGGGCATTTCTAATTTTCGTAGAACTAACAACAATCGTATCAACGTCTTGCTCTGGAATTTCAACTACTTCAAAATCAAAAGCATTTTCTTTAGATTTTAGTAAATGAATATTTCCCGCTCGTTTGCTACCAAACTTATGGTCATAGCCAATTAGAATCATTTTTGGTTTAAACTTCTTGACCAAAAAATCTTCAATATATTCTTCTGGTGATTGCCTAGAAAAGTCTATTGTGAAAGGAACAATCACTAAATGGTCAATTCCAAACCGCTCAAATAGTTTTGTTTTTTCTTCAATACTGGTGATTAACTTTAATGAAGCATCATCTGGTCGAATGACCATTCTAGGATGAGGATGAAAAGTAATGAGTACACTTTCTCCATTGACCAACGTCGCAAAATCGTTGATTTGCTTTATAATCGCTTGATGCCCAGCATGAACGCCATCATACGAGCCTATCGTGATAACTGCATTCCTAAAAATGGGCAAATTTTCTAAATCAGTGTGTACTTTCATCGAATAATTACGGATATGGGAAACTAGTTATCGGACAACTTTAAGGCATCCGATAACTAGAAATTTTGGTTCTTTGAAAAATTCCGTGATTTTCGATAATTTTTATAAAAATCATGAAATAGTTACGGAGTAGGCTACCTACTCCGTAACTAGAATTGAGCTAAAATTTGTATTTAGCGTTTTCCACGGGATTCTTCAAAGAACCGAAATTCTTAATTAAACCTTCTGGTTACTTTTTCTAAATCAGTTTTCGTTTTGATAAGAACGCCGATTCCATCCATTTTAGCCATTTTTTCATTCGCTTCATCCAGCTTAAAATGTCTAAGATACTTCAACCAATTCAATAATTCTCTAGTTGCTGGCGCACGTTCCAAACGCATATCACGCAATTGATAGAAAATGGCCAAACTCTTAGTCAACAAGTCATCATCGATTTCAGGATAGTGTTTTAACACAATCTTCTGCATCAATTCAGGATTTGGAAAAGAAATATAATGATAAATACAACGACCTTTGAATGCAGTTGGCAACTCTTGCTCTCGATTACTCGTGATTACGATGGTTGGCATTTCCGCCTCGGTTGCTTCAACAACTCTACCAGATTCTGGTAAAACAAAGCGTCTGTGACTCAAAGCGTACAGTAAATCATTTGGAAATTCACGAGGCGCTTTGTCAATTTCATCAATCAACAACACAGAATGTGGATTAGAATAAGCACTTGCACCTGGCCCCATATTGATATAATCGTCCAAGTTTTCTGTGCTACGACCGCCAGAACCTAATTTTTTTTCAATTCCTTGTGCTTCACGTTGCGCATTCAATACTTCAACTTGAGAATCACGTAAATACTTAACATGGTCAAATTTAGCGACGAATTGGTCAACCGTACTCTTAGAGCCAACAGGATAAACGTATAAGTCTAAACCTTGGTTTTTTGAATATTGTAAAGGCAATTCTGTCTTACCTGTTCCTGGTTCGCCTTCAATTAAAAGCGGCATGCCGAGAACCCTCGCCATATGGAATGCTTGTGCTAATTCTACGTCGCACAGGTATCTTTCTGAACCTGTCCACATTTCTGTATGAGCCATTATAGTACATTTATGATTTTAAGATTTACGGTTTTAGACTTGCCTGCTGCAAGCAGGTTACAAAATAATTGTGAACTAAAGCCGTAAACCTATTTCGTTAGATTTGATTAAATTAGTATTATGAATTGTGCATCTAAGTTGTTTTGAATTCAACTTACATGCACCATTTTTTTAGTATAAAAATACTAATGCAAAGTAAAGTAATTATTTGTAATTATTAAGAACAGATAAAGCATAAAAGAGTTTTTTATTTGGAGAATGAATAGGAGAGATATAATTTTCTATACTTTTGAACAATAATCTAAAATCTAAAATGATAAAGCTATGTCTGAAATCCGAATCACCACAATACAAGCTGACCTCAAATGGGAAGACATTGATGGAAATCTAACCATGTTTGACCAATATCTTTCTGAACTGAATGGCGCAACAGATATTGTTATTTTACCAGAAATGTTCACAACGGCTTTTAGTATGAAGTCGGCAGAATTTTGCGAATTGATGAATGGTAAAACCATGAGTTGGCTCAAAGAACGAGCAAAGCAATACGATATAGTGATTACAGGAAGTATCATTATTAAAGAAGATGAAAACTATTATAATCGGTTGATTTGGATGCGAGCAGATGGCACTTTTGAACAATATGATAAACATCAATTATTCAAAATGGCTGGCGAGCATAAACATTATACCGCAGGAAATAAGAAACTCATTGTAGCACACAAAGGCTTTCGATTCTGTCCATTGGTTTGTTATGATTTGCGTTTTCCTGTTTGGTCAAGAAATACGAAAGATTATGATTTGTTACTTTATGTGGCGAATTGGCCAATCCAAAGAATCGCTCATTGGCAAACACTTTTGACCGCACGAGCCATTGAAAATCAATGTTATACGATTGGTGTCAACCGAATTGGAACAGATATTTCTGGG
>CAZMEH010000656.1:0-5570 GCA_964564885.1 uncultured Saprospiraceae bacterium
TTACGAGGATCGTATTTTTTCTTGTTTGGTTGATCATCACCTTCTGGATTACCAATTTGTCCTTGCAAGTAACCTTCGTTTTTCACATAGTAACCACGAATACCGTCCCAGAATGCCCATTGTAAATCTGTATCAATGTTCATTTTGATTGCACCGTACACAATTGCTTCACGAATATCTGCTTCAGCAGAACCAGAACCTCCGTGAAAAACAAAATTGATAGGGTTGTCAGTAGTTTTGTGTTTTGCTTGAACGAAGTCTTGAGAATTCTTCAAAATAATAGGACGCAATTCTACATTCCCTGGCTTATAAACACCGTGAACGTTACCAAAAGCAGCAGCAATAGTGAAGAAAGGACTAATTTTGCTTAATTCTTCGTAAGCATAATCAACTTCATCAGGCTGCGTATATAGGCGAGAACTGTCAATTTCTGTATTATCAACACCATCTTCTTCACCACCTGTAACACCTAATTCAATTTCTAAATGCATACCGATAGCAGCAAGACGCTTGAAGTATCCTGCGCAAGTTGCGATATTTTCCTCAATCGGCTCTTCTGACAAGTCAATCATGTGAGAACTATACAAAGGACGACCGTGTTTTGCAAAATGATGTTCACCAGCTTCAACCATTCCATCCATCCATGGCAATAATTTCTTAGCACAATGGTCTGTATGCAAAATGACTGTTACACCGTAAGCCTCCGCCATAGCGTGAACATGTTGCGCACCAGAAATAGCACCTAAAACATCACCTCTGTGTTCTCCGCCAGCAGGAAAACCTTTTCCAGCAAAGAAAGAAGCACCACCATTTGAGAATTGAATGATAACAGGAGAGTTCACTGCTTTAGCCGTTTCAAGAACAGCGTTGACACTGTTTGTTCCAACAACATTTACCGCAGGAATCGCAAAGTTATTATCATTTGCATATTTGAATAGGTCTTGAACGTCTTGTCCGTATATTACACCAGTTTTGAATCTAGTCATCTTGAATAATTGTTTTAGTATTAAATGCTAAAATTGTTAAATTGTTAAATTGTTTGACCTGTCTGCCGACAAGCAGCTTGCTAATAATATTAGCGCACAAATATATTTGATAAACAACAATTAGAACAATCAATAATATTTAAAAAAATTCTGAATTTTGTGCAAAGATGATAAAATAGATTTGGAGTTGAAAGTAAAAGTTAATCGTTGACACTATAAACAAGTAAAGTTTAACGTTCCGTTAATAATTTACTTTATTATTTTGAAGGATTGAAGCATCTTTTAGAATATAATTTTACAGATAATTATAATTTCGTATTTTTCTTTTGAAATACAAAATACTACTATTATATTAGTTTTTTTAAGTAAATTCTATTATATAATTTTGCATTAAGTAACATCAAGCGAATTTACTCATTGGATTTAATTTTGTATTGATAATTTTCTAGATTTTGTAAGGATGTTTGACATTGTGTAAGTATCAAATACCTAATAGCACAGCACTTCTTAACCTGACCTAGGTTTATGAAAGCAACATGCCTAATCAATAATTTCACATTGAACATTAATTAACCTACCGCAATCGGCGCACCTAAACAGCTATCTGGGATTTGAAAAGCATCGACCAAGTCAATGGAGATTTGACGAACTTCAAAACACAGTTTTTCTACTTGTCGCTTGATTGCTTTAGACTGCGACGCTTCCATATAACCTTCTTCCATGAACCATGCAGCATCTTTTGCGATATGTTGCAAAGCGTATAAATCGCACAATTTTTTCAATGGACGACGCAAGGTTTCCTCTTTACAATCTTGAACACCTGCTACGAATTTTTCTAGAATAACCAGTTCGACATGAGCGTGCGCTAAGTCCATCAAATCATTTTGGCAACGAATAAACGCATCATAAGAATTAACACCTTTTTTAATCAAACTACGCAAACGAGTTGCCGCACAAACTTGACGTTCACGTTCTCTGTATTTCATGGCATTGAGTTGAAACTCGCTACTTCTCAGAATATCTTGACTAGTCGAACGACCGCTAAACGGATTAATTTCGTCAAGGTTAACCGCAATCCGTTCCATGAAAAACTTCACATAACCAAAGGTATTTTCAGTATTGAATTCATCTTTGAATTGTGTCAAAAGGCTTTTCGCCACCAACTGCATTAACACGGTATTATCACCTTCAAAAGTCATAAAAACATCCGTGTCTGCTTTCAATTCAGCAAAACGATTGACCGCTAAATAACCTTGTCCACCACAAGCTTCTCGACATTCTTGAATCGTGCGAGTAGCGTTCCAAGTGCTGAAAGATTTCAAACCTGCTGCCAAGGCTTCTAAATCTCTTTTGTCTTCATTGTCGATTTTTTCAACATATTGAGCGAGCAAATCCTTTAGTGCAAAATCCAACGCATAAGCATTTGCCAATAAAGGCATTAAGCGTTTTTGATGCGTTTTATAATCTAATAAACGAGTTTCTTGTTCGTTATCGGGACCAAATTGACGACGGGATTGACCATATTTAATCGCAATAGTCAACGCTGTTTTTGATGCGCTCAATGCTGAACTAGGAATACCAACTCGACCGCCAATCAGCGTTCCGAGCATGGAAAAGAATCGCCTAGATGGATTTTCAATATCACTTTGATAATTTCCATTTTCATCAATATCACCAAATTTATTCAGTAAATTCTCCCGAGGAACTCGAACTTGATTGAACCAAAGGCGACCATTATCAACGCCATTCAAGCCCATTTTCAAACCACAATCTTCTATTGAAACGCCATCGAGTGTATTTCCATCTTTATCTCTAATCGGCACAAGAACCGCATGAACGCCATATTCTACACCATCAATTGATAATTGTGAAAAAACCGTTGCCATTTGAGCATGAGCAGCAGCGTTTCCGATATAATCTTTTCGAGCAGAAGCAAATGGCGTGTGAATGATTAGTTCATCCGTTGCAGCGTCGTAAATTGCGGTCGTTTCTATATTTCGGACATTAGAACCATGACCGAGTTCCGTCATTGCAAAACAACCTGGCAATTCTAATTTTCCAATTTTATCTAAATATTTTTCATGATGGCGAGCCGTTCCGAGTTGCGCAATACTTCCGCCAAACAGACCGAAATGTACACCAAACTTAATCACTAAGCTTAAATCAAAATAAGACATGGTTTCCAATGCAGCGATATAACTGCCCATGTTGCCGCCGCCTCCGTATTCTTTTGGATAAGCCAATGCGCCGATTCCTTCTTTGGCTAAGAAATGACACCATTCTAAAACCTTTTCTCTAAAATCCTCTTTACTGAGTTCTCTTGTATATTCAAATGGCGGTTTGCTGATAATATCCCGAACACGTTTTCGAGTTTCCGCATAATCACCATCCAAAAAATCATTCATCGCTTGAGGCGAAAAAGCAGCTTTTCGTCCTATTACTCCAATGTCGATTGGTAATGAGTTTTCAGCAAATAGCAGTAAATACATTTGCTCAGACATTTCACCAACCACTTCTTCCATTTCATGCAAATCAGCGGCATTGATGCGTTCATAGACTTCTTTTCCTGCAATGCGAACGACTTGCAAACCTAAAGCGGCTAAGGATACTTTTGATGATTTGGGAATTTTACTAGCGATTCGGCAGATTAAACCTGCCCAAGTTTCCAATATTTCAGCACTCGGCTGACGACTTGGATTCATCCAACTAATTATATAATCTTGCTCCGTCTCGGTTAACCAAGCGGAATTTCTTGTTTTGGGAATGATACATTCTAGTTCGCTTTCGGTGAGTTCAGCGTCTGCCCAAGCACCGTAAATGATTGGTAAAATAGCCAATAACGCAGGATTGTCAATGATTGGCTGTAAATGCTTTTGATTGAGTGGCGTAATGAAGTCTGCTAATTTCATACGATTATTTTTATAAAATGGATAATGGACAATTGACAATTGATAATGGACAACGAGAAAACCTGAATTTATAATGAATTAGGTACTTAAAAAAATATCACCTTTGAATATTGGTAATTCATTGTCAATTATCAATTGTCCATTATCAATTCTTTCGTTTCTTCTGCATCCATTCTTTAATTGGGTTCGGCTTAATAATTTTGCTTTTGTGCAAAAACTGATTGACGGCATAACTATCTATAATGCCTAGTACATCGTCTTCTCCTTCTTCTTGAACGATGAAAGCTCGTGTTTTTCCACTTTGCATAGAATAGAACAAGTCATGGAAGTTAGATGCGGAATCGACTAAGGCTATTTTATTGGTTTTTAATGTTTCTATTGGCGTTTCGGCTGGCATGGTTTGCTTCGCTTCAAATAGTTCCCCTCGTAATATCACACCATTGAAACGATCATTTTCATCTTCTAAAATGAAATCACCTTGCTCTTCTTTAATCAAATAATTAGCCGCTTGTTGGACAATCAAATGATTAGGAATTATCTGAACATCAGTTCGCATTACATCAGAAGCCGTGTATTCTTTTAATGTTTCTGTAATTTTTACCGATTGATACTCTGCTGATGCGCTCATGAATATAAATACGCCAATAATAGCTAGCATCATATCACTTTCACCAACAAATAAACTGAAATACAGAAATACAAGTGCAAAGGCTTGTCCTAATAAAGAGGCAATCCTTGTTGCTAATTTTCGGGAAAGTTTAATAGATAATAATGCCCTGAATATTCTACCGCCATCCATTGGGAAAGCTGGAATAAGGTTAAATAAAACTAAACCTATATTAAGAAACATGACGTCTCGAACAAAATCTGTCCAATTCCACATGAATTCATTGGTCAAAAAATAAAAACTTCTTTCCCAGTCTAATCCGTCTCGAACAATTGCCAATCCTATAAAAAGAATAATAGCAATAGCAACATTTACTAAAGGTCCAGCTAATGCAACTACAAATTCCTGAATCGGTTTGACTGGTAAATGTGTCAAACGGGCAACTCCTCCGATAGGCGACAAAATAATATCAATCGTCTTTACGCCATAACGTCGAGCAGACAATGCGTGACCTAACTCATGTAAAGTAACGCAGCCAAAAAGTAACAGAATAAAGAATCCATAAGCTAATTGAAATTCTAGTCCTGCGTCTGGCGTTCGAACGTAAACCAAAATAAATAAAATAAAAAACGACCAATGTAATTTGATTGGAATTCCGCTGATTGTGCCTATTTTAAAAGATTTTCCCATTTGTTTTTTTCAAGAAGTCAGAAATCAGACCGCTTCGCTATCAAAACGCCCACGGCTGTCAGAAAACATTTATAACGTATTTAATAAACAATTTTTCACATTTATATAGTAACATGGTTTTTATAGATAAAGTTATTATTTATTAGATGATTTTTTGGTTTTGTACGAAATCTAAGCGTCGGACGCCTTTGAGGTGTCCGGCGCTTGAAACTTTGATCTTATCTTGGTAAAAGTTTCTCAATATAATGATAATCAATACCAAACTGTGTTTTTAAAGCGGTGATTTTATCAAATGCTGATGCGTCAGGCTCATTGGTTTGAGTTCCAACAATCATCAAATTCTTTGCCGTGTGTTCGTTTGAAATAAATTCAAATACC
>CAZMEH010000657.1:0-6582 GCA_964564885.1 uncultured Saprospiraceae bacterium
AAAGGAACGCACGCTCATAGTTGGGTAATGTGTCATGATAGCGAGTTAAATTCTTTTGAATCGTATGCGCATGCGATGCCGAATAATTGCGTTTTCTTAGTTGATACTTATGATACCATCGAAGGTGTCAAAAATGCGATTAAAGTTGGAAATCAGCTTAGGAAACAAGGACACGAGATGAACGGTATTCGTTTGGATAGTGGAGATTTGGTGGAATTAAGTATTGCGGCTCGTAATATGTTAGATGAAGCAGGTTTTCCAAATGCGCATGTTGTGGCGAGTGATGGTTTGGATGAGTATCAAATTGAAACCTTGAAAAAGCGTGGTGCAAAGATTTCGATTTGGGGCATTGGAACGAGATTAGCAACTGCTTTTGACCAACCTGCGCTTGGCGGTGTTTACAAATTAGCGGCTTTGAAAGCTCCAAAAGGCAATTGGAAATATAAAATGAAGTTATCTGAAAATATTATTAAAGTATCAAATCCTGGGATTTTAAATATTTATAGGTTTTCTGATGACGATGGTCTGCCTGTTGCGGATATGATTTTTGATGAAAATGAAACGTCAGAAGAGATGGTTTTAATGCCGTTTGAAGATAAGGAAGTCAATTTATCTAATTTAAATAAGGAAAGGTTGTTACATGCTATCTTTAAAAAAGGTAAATTAGTATATCAATCTCCGAGCATTCACAAAAAAAGAGATAATTCTATTTCGTCGGTTGCTTTATTTAATCAGAAAACAAAACCACATTTAACTGGTTTACAATTAGATTTGCATCATAAAAAGATGAATTTGTTAGAGGGTTTGAATGTGAAAGGTTAATTATCAAAACATTGGTAATTACACTATGTCGAATAGATTCGACGGTACACTTAATTAAAATTAAAAATGGCTTATACTTATAAATATCCTAGACCTTCTTTAACGGTCGATTGTATCATTTTTGGTTGGGATGGAAATAACTTGAAAGTGCTATTAATTCAACGTGGTCACGACCCGTTTGAAGGACGTTGGGCATTGCCTGGTGGTTTCGTCGATATGGACGAAACGCTGGAAGAGGCGGCACTTCGAGAATTGGAAGAGGAGACGGGTATGAAAGACGTTTTCATTGAACAGTTATTCACATTTGGAACGCCAAAACGTGACCCGAGAGGTCGAGTAGTGAGTGTTGGTTATTATACTTTGGTGAACTTAAAGGAACATCCGATTGAAGCAGGTTCTGATGCAAAAATAGCTGCTTGGTTTTATATTGATGAATTTCCATCTTTAGCATTTGACCATGAAAACATCTTGGATGTAGCGCTGAATAGATTGCGTGCAAAGGTTCGTTATGAGCCGATTGGTTTTGAATTATTACCAAAACAATTCACGATTTCTCAATTGCGTCATTTGTATGAAGTCATTTTAGGTTATGAAATTAACAAACGTAATTTTCATACAAAGGTGATGAAACTAGGCATTTTGCGTCAAGCAGGTCGTCAAATAGATGTGGCGCATCGTCCTGCGTTTTTATATGAATTTGATGAAGAGCAATATAAAACTTTGAAAAAAAGTGAGTTCAATGATGTTTTGTTCATCACCGAAGGAATGATTCTTAGAAGTAAGAAAAAGCAACGGAAGTAGTTTTATAAGCTAGGTATCGGACACCTTGAAGGTCTCCGATACCTGAACCGTCTTAAAAATAAAATGAAATACTCCCTTTTAATCCTTTCTTTATTCTTGATTTTAGCTTGTGGTTCAGAGGAATCTGAAACCGATACAGCTAGAATAAGTGAAGTATTGCCATTGAGCGATGAAGAAAAAAAAGCGGAAGAATATAAAAAGCAATTCTCTTGGGGCTTTATTGATAAGAAAGGGAAATTGGTGATTGAAGCGAATTTTCAAGATGTTGGGAATTTTCAAGAAGGTTTGTGTGCTATCAAAAACAATAATCTTTGGGGCTTTATTAATAAGAAAGGAACAATCGTTATTCAAGCAAAATATAAAACGGTTTGGGCATTCAAAAATGGCTTTGCTAGGGTTTTGAATAATAAGAATTTGATTGGTTTTATTAATAAAGAAGGTAAGGAAATCATTAAACCTCAATATGATAATGCTAATGATTTTGTGAATGATTTTGCGGTTATTGAGGAGAGTGGTAAGTTCAATTATATTAATAAAAGTAATAAAAAACTCTATTTGGAAAACTTCTTTTATGCGGATGATTTTAGAGGAAATCGAGCAATTGTAGAAACAGAAAAAGGGTATGGTTTGATTACTCGAAAGGAGAATTTTCAGATCGAACCAGAATATGATGAATTAAGATGGGCAAGCAATGGTGGTTTGATTGCTTTTAGAAAAAAGGGTAAATGGGGCATCATGAAAATGGATAGTACCATTCTTCTCGATGCTATTTTTCAAGATATTGGTACTTTTGAAAATGGCTTGGCTTATGTTGTAAAAGATGATTTATACGGTTTGATTGGTATTGATGGAAAATATACGATAGAACCAAAATATGCTCAAATTTGGTATGCACAAGTTGGAAATTGGGCTTTGGTGACCGCTAACGGCAAATATGGTTTTATAAATAGCGAAGGAGAAGTTATTCTTCCGATTGAATATGACCAAGTTTTGCGTTTTCAAGAAAGCCGAGCTGCCATTATGAAAAATGACTCTTGGGCGTATATCAACCAAAATGGGCAACACGTCACTGGTTTTGAATATTCCCTAGCGTGGAGTTTTAACGAAGGTTTTGCTAGAGCAATTTCTAATCAAGGCGAACCGATTTTTATTAATAAAACAGGTCAAACTGAGTTAGTTATTCCATTTAATGATGTTCGAGATTTTCATGATGGCTTAGCTAAAGTTAAATTACATTTTACTCAAAAAGAGTAGAGGTGAGAGACCGTCCCAAATTCTCGGGACTGAGAGAACAGAGATTCCTTAGAAGTATTAAAAAATCTCTGCTCTCTGTTCTCTCTTCTCTTAAAAGACAAAAATATGAAGGCATTAATATTAGTTGACTTACAAAATGATTTTTGCTGGAGCGGTGCTTTAGCTGTCGAAGGCGGAAACGATGTCATTCCAATTGCAAATCAGCTAATGGAAAAATTTGACTTGGTGGTAGCAACTAAAGATTGGCATCCTGCTAATCATGGAAGTTTTGCAGGAACGCATTACGAACGCTGGCGCAATCCTGGTGATATTATTGATTTGAATGGGTTGCAGCAAGTTTTATGGCCAATTCATTGCGTGCAAGAAACGTTTGGTTCTGAGTTTGTAAACGAGTTAAATGATGAAAAAATCAATCATATTACATACAAAGGAACGGATGTAGGTATTGATAGTTATAGCGGTTTTTTTGATAATGGTCGCCGAAAAGCGACTGATTTGCATGGTTTTTTACAGTCTAAAGATGTAACAGAAGTTTATGTTTTAGGATTAGCAACGGATTATTGTGTGAAATTTACGGCAATGGATGCAGTGAGTTTAGGCTATAAAACGCACTTAGTCGTAGAGGCTTGTCGAGGTGTGAACTTGGCAGAAGGCGATGTTGATAAAGCCATTCAAGATATGAAAGAAGCTAGCGTTCATTTGATTGAAGATACTTCAACGATATAAAAAACAATAAAGCAATTTAACAAACAAAAATGAATCTCTGGAAAGAAATAACAAAACTAGCTCTAATCGGTACAGAACGAGGTCAACTTTCGGAGAAAGTTAAGGTTGAGTTGCAAAAGTACGGTATTGATACGACCGTGGACTCTGCGGAAGTGGTACTGAAAGCGAGTGCGTTGCTTTCCAAAATCAAACGAGCAGGTTATCAACCAAAAGAAAATACCATCAAATTGCCAGCGCAAGCACCAGCGGAAACACAAGATTTGTGTAGTCCAAAATCCGTGCAACATTTGAATTTGGTATTGAGTAGTAGTTATAAAGATGCTTTGCCAGAGTTTTTGAAAATTTTAGAAAAGGTCGGAAAACGATTGCCAGCAGAAGTCTTACCCGACATTTTGGAAATGGGTAAAAAGAAGCAAAAAGACTGGGATTTGTTGCGTAAAATTATTGGCGCAAGAGGCGAATGGCTCGTTCAACAAAATCCAGAATGGCAATATATCGCTTTAAATCACGAAGTTGAAAACTGGGAAACTGGCTCGAAGCAACAACGTTTAGCGATTTTGCGATACTGGCGAAAGACCGATGCGAAGCAAGGATTAGCCTTATTGGAAAGTACTTGGAAAACGGAAAGCGTTAGTGATAAAGTAGATTTTTTGAATGCTTTAAGTATTAATTTATCTATTAATGATGAAGCATTTTTAGAAAAATCGTTGGATGCAAAACGCAAAGAAGAACGCAAAACTGCTGCTAAGCTACTAGCAAAAATAGCTAATTCACAATTGGTGAAACGGATGTTTAACCGAGTGAAATTATTTATAGAATTAGATGGGAGTAATCTTCAAATCTCGTTGCCTGATAAAGTAAACGAAGAGATGAGTCGTGACGGCATTAATCCAAATTCACAATGGATAAAAGGTGGCGTAAAGGCGAGTCGATTAGGTCAAATGTTGGCAATTGTGCCACCGAAGCGAATGGAAAGCCATTTTACAAAAGCACCAAAAGAAATTTTGCACTTATATTGGAAAAGCGAGTGGCGAGAATTGCTATTTCAAGCGACGATGGAATCTACAACTTTGCACAATGACGAAAATTGGTCAGATGCTATTTTTACGTTTTGGATGGAAAACGCTACGAATTACGACCTGAGCGAGTTTATAAATATCAATCCGTTACTCGAAAATATCACAGAAAGTCTATTCAATAAAATAGCCATAATGGGTTTGACAAATGCAAAAACCTTACTTCCAGAAAATCATCCTGTTATCCATTTATTGAGACTCAGTCCATATCCGTGGCAACCAGCATTGACAAAAGCATTAATCAAAAATTTACAAATTTGGATGCAAACCGTTAGTACTCATTGGTCGGGCTGGCATTACAAAGGTATTTTGAAAAAAAGCGGTTTTCATTCTAATCCCGATTTGGTCAATCAGTTTGAAATAGGTTGGCCTAAAGAGCAACGAGTTTGGGGCACTTGGGAGAAGGAAGTTGATGAATTTTTGGGTATATTGCGCTTTAGAAAAACGATGATTGAGGAGTTGAAGAAATAGAGGTCAGATGTCAGACCTACCAATTACTATCAGTATCTCTGTCAGATAAAAAATAGCTGATTTGCCAAATTTATAAAATTTCGTAAATCTTCTTTGTAAAATAATTGATTGGGTTTATCACTGCAACCATGAATCAGTGAAAC
Source organism: uncultured Saprospiraceae bacterium (assembly GCA_964564885.1). Classification (GTDB taxonomy): domain Bacteria; phylum Bacteroidota; class Bacteroidia; order Chitinophagales; family Saprospiraceae; genus CAKZLL01. The sequence continues at coordinate 5,294 of CAZMEH010000657.1, forward strand.
CATTAAACAATAAATCCATGAAAGAACAACAATTATTAAGACCACATGCAGAAGATGCTTTTGCAGAAGAATTGCACGAATTAGCCAAATTTGATACAAAACCACGTCCGCACAACTGGAATTTATCACCTTGGGCAGTCGTGACTTATTTGCTCGGTGGCAAATTGGAAAATGGTTTTGAGATAGAACCAAAGTATTTTGGTAGTCGTCGATTGATGGAAATTGCGGTGGCGACATTGGCGACCGATAGAGCGTTGTTGCTCATTGGTATTCCTGGTACTGGTAAAACTTGGGTTTCGGAGCATTTGGCGGCAGCCGTTTCTGGCGATTCCAAATTGCTCGTGCAAGGAACAGCAGGAATGAGCGAGGATACGATGCGCTATTCTTGGAATTATGCGAAGTTACTTTCCGAAGGCCCGAGCGAAAGCGCAATTGTAGAAAGTCCAATTATGAATGCGATGCGAAATGGAAAAATCGCTCGTGTGGAAGAGTTAACTCGTATTCCGTCGGATGTTCAAGATACGCTGATTACCTTGCTTTCTGAAAAAATGTTGCCGATCCCAGAACTCAATCAAGAGGTTCAAGCGAACAAAGGTTTTAATGTGATTGCTACCGCAAATGATAGAGATAAAGGTGTGAATGACTTGTCAAGCGCATTGCGTCGTCGTTTTAATACAGTGGTTTTGCCTTTGCCTGCAACGCTCGAAGAGGAAGTTAGGATTGTAAAAACACGAGTAGACAAGATTGGTAAAAGCCTCGAATTGCCGGTGGAAGCTGCGCCGATTGAAGAAATTAAACGTTTGGTGACTATTTTTAGGGAATTGCGAGAAGGCAAGACAATGGATGGTCGCTCAAAATTGAAACAGCCGAGTAGCACATTAAGTACTGCCGAAGCGATTTCGGTGATTAATAGCGGTCAAGCATTGGCAGCGCATTTTGGCGAAGGTCTTTTGAATGCAAATGATTTGGCGGCTGGTCTGATTGGTGCAATCATTAAAGATCCGCAACAAGATAAAATGGTATTTTCAGAATATTTGGAAACGGTTGTCAAAGAGCGTAAAGGCTGGAAGGATTTGTATCGTAGCTGTAAGGAAATGATTTAATTATTTAGAACAGAGAGCAGAGAAGTGAGAACAGAGAATAGATTGTTTTTCTCCTTTAGATAGATTAAAAAAATATGAGTTCAGAAACAAAAGAAGCATCAAGCGGTAAATCCGAAGCAGAATTAGAAATTGAAATGTTAGAATTGTGTATTGTAATTTGTACGGAATACAATGATATGGAGCGTG
>CAZMEH010000658.1:0-5543 GCA_964564885.1 uncultured Saprospiraceae bacterium
GTTTATTAAGAATTAAAAGTTTTTTTAAAAAACTTCACTTTTTGAGGTGACATTTTGAGACTTTATAACATTAACTAGTGAAGCAATTAATTCATAACGATTTTTACTCACTAAAGTACTAAGCTACATTAGACACTTTGCACTGTGATTACTAAATCAAACCCTTTGTAAAAATACGAATTAAGAATTTTTTATATAACAATATAGTATTAATAGGTAGTAATCCTATCCTCTTAGTTTCTGACGGAGGATAGGATTTTTTTATTTTAGAGTAATGAATTTACGATTTTAGATTACGAACTGGTGTAATCTAAAATCGTAAATCGTTACTCTAAAATTAACTACACATTTGCAATCTCATCTTTAATTTTATTCAAAGATGCTTTAGCATCGCCGAAAAGCATTTTCGTCTTATCGCCGAAGAACAACTGGTTTTGAATACCAGAATAACCAGGACGCATCGAACGCTTAAAGACTACAACAGACTTAGCCTTCTCTACTTCCAAAATAGGCATTCCGTAAATCGGACTACTCGGGTCGTCTAATGCAGCAGGATTGACTACATCATTTGCACCAATCACCAAAACAATATCCGTTGTTGGAAACTCTTCATTCGCTTGTTCCAAATCTAGCAACTTATCATAATCAGTACCAGCTTCTGCAAGCAACACATTCATGTGCCCAGGCATACGACCAGCCACAGGATGAATCGCATACTTCACTTGTACGCCTTCTTCTGAAAGCAACTTGTCCAAATCATGGCAAACGTGCTGCGCTTGCGCTACTGCCAAACCATAACCAGGAACGATAATTACTTTTTTACCATATTTCACTTGAATAGCAACATCAGTAACATTTGCTTCTTTCGCAACCTGTTCGCCATGAGCTTTGCCAGCTCCACCGCCGCCGCCAAAGTTACCTATCACGACATTCAGTAAAGAGCGATTCATAGCATTACACATCAGTAACGTCAAAAACATACCAGATGCACCAACCAAAATACCACCAACTATCATCACTTGATTGCCATAAATCAAACCTGCGCCTGCTGCTGCCAAACCTGTAAATGAATTCAATAATGAAATCACAACAGGCATATCACCACCACCGATAGGCGTCACGAAAGTGATACCGTAAAGCATGGACAAAGCAACTAAAACATAAAAAAGCGTAGTATCTCCACCATTTATTATAGTCATGACACTGATTACAATCACCGCTATCAGCAATACAATATTGATAATTTGAGATTGTGGCAATTGAAATTTATTACCAATAAAACCGTCCAGTTTACCGTAAGCAATTAAACTACCTGTAAATGAAACAGCTCCAATGAACAAGGCAACGATTATAATAATCAGAGAACTACTCGTGTCTGTTCCTGCATCGAATTTTTGAAATTCTAAAATCGCAATCAACATCGAACAAGCACCGCCAAGACCATTGAACAAAGACACTAATTCGGGCATTTTAGTCAATAAAACTCGTTGAGCCTTATAGTAACCAATTCCGCCACCAATCACTAAACCACCAGCTATCCAAGCATAATTGCCGTCGCCTTCCATCGGCGCAAATAGTGAAACCAAAATCGCCAAGCCCATTCCAATCGCAGCGTAAGTGTTTCCACGTTTCGCACTTTCGGGATGACTCAGCCCTTTTAAACCAATGATGAAAAACACAACACTGATTAAATACATATATTGAGTAAGAACTTCCATATTAATTGAATTGACAATTGACAATTGACAATGGATAACGCTTGTTTAATTGTCAATTATCCATTGTCCATTGTCAATTCATTTATTTTTTCTTTTTAAACATAGCAAGCATACGGTCAGTGACTTTGAAGCCGCCGACAACGTTTACCGTTGCTAAAATGATGGCAAGTGTTGCAATAGACAACATCAAATAGTCATCCGATGCCGCTTGACGCACCAACCAGATTCCGCCAATAATAGTAACACCACTAATTGCATTTGCACCAGACATCAATGGCGTGTGCAGCACAGAAGGCACTTTTGCAATGACTTCCGTTCCTAAAAACGTGGCTAATACCAATATAAATATCATTGCAAAGACAGTGGGCTGCCCTAAAAATTCTAGTATTTCCATTTTATTTGAATTGAGAATTGAAAATTGAAAATGGATAACGCTTCTTTAATTGTCAATTATCCATTGTCCATTGTCAATTCGTTTACTTTCTCGGTTTAAATTTAATCTCTCCAGCGTGAATGATACACGACCATTTAACGATTTCATCTTCTAGGTCAAACGTTAAATTACCTTCTTTGTCGGTAACGTGTTTGATAAGATTAAGCATGTTTCTACTGAATAACTTGCTGGCATCGGATGGCATTTGAGCAGAAAGATCGGAATCACCAATGATTTTTACACCATTTACTATGACTGTTTCGCCATTTTTAGAATAGGCTGCATTACCGCCTGTTGAAGCCGCTAAATCAATAATTACGCTTCCAGGCTTCATCTTGTCAACCGTTTCCTTTGGAACAAGCATCGGAGCAGGACGACCACGTAATTGAGCCGTTGTGATAATCACATCCGCTTTTGACGCTCTGTCTTGAACCAATTCTTGCTGACGTTTTTTGTAATCCGCTGTTTGTTCAACGGCATAACCGCCTGCGCCTTTGTCATCGCTTGCGCCTTCGACTTCAAGGAACTTTGCACCCAAACTACGGACTTCTTCGCCTGCTGCTGCTCGAACGTCAGAAGCTTCTACGACTGCGCCAAGGCGTTTTGCTGTAGCAATAGCTTGTAACCCTGCAACACCTGCACCAAGTACCAAGACTTTAGCTGGTGGAATACTTCCTGCTGCTGTACTCAACATTGGGAAATAAGCAGGAATTGTATTTGCAGCAATCAAAACCGCTTTGTACCCTGCAATAGAAGCCATTGAAGACAAGACATCCATGCTTTGCGCTAAAGTCGTACGAGGAATCATATCCAAACTAAAAGCACTTCTTTGTCCTGTTGCATAAGGTTTCAATGCTTCAAAATCACTGAATGGCTCAAACAAGGCAATCTGTGCAAGTGTTTCTTTTGAATTGGTTAATTCGTTCGCATCAATTGGCGAAATGGATAACAGTAAATCGGCATTAGCAATAATTTCAGCTCGGCTTTTAATGGTCGCACCTGCTTTTGTATATGCTGGGTCAGACTGAAAAGCTCCTTCACCTGCACCAGTTTCTACACAAACAGAATGACCACTTTTGATAAGTTTAGTTACCGTAATTGGTACTAAGCTCACTCGTGCGTCATTATTTTCTTTTAATACTCCAATATTCATAATATTAGATTTTTTAGTATTAACGGACAACTTTGCCCGTTTACAAAATATTAGTAGCTAGTATTAGCTTGAACGGACTACCGAAAAATCGGAATGTAAACACAAGACGTCCGTTAATAAAAAAAGGAGTGAAGAGTAATTATTCGTTAACTCCTCATCTCAAAACCATATACAAGTGGCTTCAATGATGAATAGCTAGGATAATTATTTTTCACTCCTAATAGTCTGAATGACTTTTGGAAAAAAGTTTGTTTTCTAAAAGTTAGCCAGACAAAGGTATCTGATTTTTTATTAAGATGTTGTAAAATATAGTTTTAAATAAAATCTTAAAATTATTCTAGCATAACATTTAAGGCTTACTTTAAGTTTTGATTAGTTTTTAATTTTTTGATAATGATAAAATTATAGAACCCAAAGTCTAAATATGAATGATTTTAAAATGAAGATTTATTGATAACCGAAATACAGAAAAGGATAAAACATCTAAGTGTTTTATCCTTTTCTGTATTAAATCTCAAATCCCAAATCTAACAGTGAACCTGTCTGTCGATAGGCAGGTACAATGAATGTTCTGACAGCGATATCGATAGTAATCAGGTCTCATCTCTTTTTTTTTAAAACGCTCCTTCAAATTGACGTAAGAAACGAATATCGTTTTCAAACAACCAGCGAATATCACTAATATTATATTGTTGCATAGCCTGACGCTCGATTCCCATACCGAACGCAAAACCAGAATAAACTTCCGAGTCAATGCCACAATTTTCTAAAACCTGCGGGTCAACCATTCCACAACCTAGAATTTCTAACCAACCTGTTCCCTTTGTAATTCTGTGATCTACTTCATTTTCTAAGCCCCAGTAAATGTCCATTTCGGCACTCGGCTCAGTAAACGGGAAATAAGATGGACGCAAACGAATCTTAGTTGCACCGTACATTTCCTTCGCATAATAAAGCAAGGTTTGCTTCAAATCGGCAAACGAAACATCTTTATCAATATACAAACCTTCCACTTGATGAAACTGGCAATGCGAACGAGAAGAAATCGTTTCATTACGATATACTCGACCTGGCGCAATAATACGAATAGGCGGTTGATTTTCCTCCATCGTACGAGCTTGCACAGAAGAAGTATGCGTACGCAAAAGCTGTGTCATACTATTTTTCAAATAGAACGTATCTTGCATATCACGAGCAGGATGGTCAGCAGGCGTATTCATCGCAGTAAAGTTGTGCCAATCATCTTCGATTTCACGTTCTTCCGCTACCGTAAAGCCAATTCTACTGAAAATTTCAATAATTCGATTAGTCATCAAGCTAATCGGATGACGTGCGCCCATTCCGAACGGAGCACCTGGAGCAGTCAAATCTGGAATATCAATATCCTTATCAGCAGCCGATTCCAATTCAGTTTTTAGCGCATTGAATTTTGATTCCGCTTGCTGTTTGATGCTATTCGCCAATTGCCCAAACTCACGTTTACGGTCATTGTCAACATTACGAATCTCTCCAAATAGCTGTTTTATAGCACCCTTAGAGCCTATGTATTTAATACGAAATTGTTCTAATTCATCTTTTGTCTTCGGAGCATCTTGGTTAATTTCTTCTAATAATCCTTGCGCCTTATTGAAAATTTCTACTGACATTATTTGTCGATTTATGATTTTAGTCCCAATAGCTCGGGATACGAATTACGATTGAAATAGCCGTTTTGTCGTACTTTATTAAAAGCAAAAGTAAACATGATAAGTAAGATATTAAACCTTTTGGTATAAAAGTTTTACCTTTTAGTTCAATAAATTTACTTTTAGTGCAAAAAAAATACCTTAAGGGAGCAGGAAATAAATAACCTACCCGATATTGCGACGTTATTTTTCTTTTTAAGAAATTTAAAAAATCGGTGCATAGCCATAGCTACGGAGCTATTTTTTATGTTTTTTTAAAAGGAAAAGAACAAGCTAGATTGGGTAGGTTATTTTTTTCCTGCTCCCTAAGCGCATTTTATCATTTACTCATTCACTCTTTTTTACCTATGAACAGCTTTATAAAAAGATTAGAAGACCAACTTGCTCAACCTTTACCAGGCTTTGAAGCGCAATCCAAGATGGCTGGCTTTCGCCAAAAAATTGGAAAATTCAATTATGAAATTCCCGAAAAACCTAAAAGAGAAGCAGCCGTGATGTGTTTGCTTTTTCCTAAAAATAACCAATGGCATATTGCATTAATGGAGCGCGTCGCA
>CAZMEH010000659.1:0-1565 GCA_964564885.1 uncultured Saprospiraceae bacterium
AAACGCCTTGCCGTCTGCCGTCAACCGTTCGCCGTCTGCCGATTTCTGAAACTTCCACGGTATTTTTCAAAGAGCCAAATTTTTTAAAAAGTAACAAGTCTAATTAAATAATAGAACAAAATTATGTACTTTGATTTTCAATTTCATTGACTTCGGTTAAGAAACAAAATTGAAACTTTTATTATTGAAAAAAGCCTCGTTTGAACCAACATAGAATTACTATATTGATAAAAGTAATCCTACCTTTTAAGTAGAAAGGAATGTAACTTGCAAAGAACAAAATCAGTTCACATTAGTCTTTATTCACTACTATTAAACAAATGTTTAAGTTTTTAAAATTACAAGACATCGCAAATACAAATTGGATACTTTCCTGATATAATAAAAAATTTCTACAAAATAAAGGTGAGACAAATGTCACTCGAATTAGACCGCAACGTGATATGTTATTTGGAATTTCAGAGATGAACAAGGCGGTATTTGGTTCGGCTCTTTAAAAGTTGTCGGTCGTTATAATGGGATTTATTTTAATAATTTTGAAAATACAATGCAGAAGGAATAATCGAAATACAAAGCCACATTTAAAATTCTTAGAAATTAGCTTAAAAGTAGAATTTCAGAACCTAGTTCTGGTTTAATTATATACTTTTGTGCCTTCAAACTAAGCGGTTTTATACTAAAAAAAATCGGAATAACTCAACAATTCAACTTAAACAAGTTCATAAAACAGTTCTATCTCATGTCTAAAAAAAGGCTTCCTATTCCTACCGACCAGAAAAAATTACGAGAACAGATTCAAGTACTTCAACAAGAGCTAGAAGAAATCAAAAAAGAAACTCGAACCTTTCAAGTTTTGCTTCGTTCTCATCTCAGTGATTTGATTATAGAAGCACAGGAGTTATTTATTTTATACAAGCAAATCAAGAAAGCAAAAAAAGCAAACCGATTAGCGCAAAAAAAGCGAGGTAAAAACTATAAGGAATCTGAAGGATTGCAAATTGTTCCTCAGAAGAAAAAAAACGTCACTCCTCCCGAAGAACAAAAAGAGAAAAAAAGACTTTATAGAGAAGCGATGCTACATGTTCATCCAGATAAATTTTTCAAAAATGAGGAACAAACAGATATTGCGACGGAGGTTACGAGGCAACTCATTGAAATTTATAAAACGGGTAGTCTGGAAACATTACAAGCGTATCATGCGCATATTTTCAAAGGAAATACGTCTATTGTTCTAAATGATGCCGCTTTCAAAATAAAGGTTTTTTCTGAGGATAATTATTTGCAACAAGAAAAAGAGCAAGTAGAAAAGGCGATTGATTTGGCTAAAAATAATCACCTCTATAAAGTCATTACCGAATATGAAAACCCATTGACTTTTGTCGGTGAATTAAAGGATTATTATGAAGATCGAATTTTTAAATTGAAAAAAAGATGCCGAAAAGGGCTTTAAAATAGTATTGATTTTAAAGTGATTAGTGCCCTAATAAATTGATGATCTCACTCTCTTTTCAAAACAAATCTAATTAATGTATATTACCAGCCTATCAAAGGACTTGTTTAAAAAA
>CAZMEH010000660.1:0-1772 GCA_964564885.1 uncultured Saprospiraceae bacterium
AAAAATACTTGTAACGTATTATAGGTTTTTACGCAAAAAGAGGTTTCGCTTAAAATCTGACAATGAACGAAGTGAATGATCTGACAGCGCAGCGATCTGACTTCTTATATCTAAAAAGGGGCGATAAAATTTAAAATTTCATCGCTCCTTTTTAATTTAAACAATCGCATTTTTATACAGAGTCTCAAATTACATCACCCAATTTTCATCTTCAAAAGATTTTTTCTCCATTGGACATTGACAATCCTGCATACTAAATTGTAACTCAGAGGTATTTTGAATAGCATACAAGCATTCCGAACCCAACGTTTTAGCTAAATAAACCACCAGATTGATGACCAATTGTGTTTTATCTTCTAAAGCTAAAGAATTATCAATTCCTATTTTGAATGTCGTTGCAACCTCATTTGGATCACTTGCCAAAGTCGATAAAAAACTACTATGATCTAAATAATGCGCCTTGAATGGCAATACATTATTAATCGTATGCGCATATTCTTGGTCATAATTCGCCAAAAATTCATTCAAAATATTAGAAATATCTCCTGCTAGCTTTTCGGTTTCTGGCGAAGAATAATAAATCGTATTACCACTAATATTATTTCCAATTACAATTTTATACTGTGTACTATTGTCAATTATATTTTTATTACTGACCTTTTTGGCATCCAAATGCAATGGCGTAACGACTGACATAGAACTACCATCAGGGCACTCTAAGTTAAAATAATCGTACATTTTTTTGTGAAGCATTCCGTCTTCTGTCGAAAATTCAGAATACAACGTAATATCAGTTGGGACACGAGTAAGGTACTTACTGGTTTCCGTCATACAACTTGAAAAAAGTAAGTTAGCAAGTATTAATGTATAAAAAAGTCGATTTGGATGCATGAGATTGAGTTTTTCTTATTAGAACTATAATATTTAGTAGAGCGATTAGAGTTCAAGAATGTTACATTTTTTGTTGTTTAAATTCAGGGAATCGAGTAATAAATAATGAAATATTAGTAATTATTCACAAAATTTAAAGTAATAATTTTAAAGGCTTTTAAGAAGCCATAAAGCAAATCCTGTTAACCCTGTCTATTAATCATAAAAGTAGTCAAATTGTAAATACCGTTCTACGTAAATTTGCTACTTTACAACTGATCATCAGCGTTTTTTATATAAAAAATCACCTTTGTTAACCAAAGTTACAATTTTTCAACTAAAAACTTAGTCGTAACAGGTCGTTAAAGGAAATAATGATAAAATCACAACCAATCAAAATTAAAACCATTGTTAACGTTGAATTATCGAGTACATTATTTAAATCAAATCCCGTCCCTAAAGGAATCATCACGATTAATGCAGGCATTTGCATTAAAAGACAGTTCTATTTTCGATTGGCTGCATATTTATCAAAAAAAATTACAATGCACTCACTTTTGACTATCGAGGCGTTGGCAATTCTCGATCTTCTAGTCTAAAAAGGCTTTCAAGAAAGCATCAGGGATTGGGCAAGTTTGGATATAAAATCCGTCATTGATTGGATGAGTAAAAACTATCCAAATCAAAAAAAATACATCATAGCGCACAGTATGGGCGGACAAATTATTGGTTTGGCAGATAATGTTAATCTTGTTGATAAAATAGTTGCGGTCAATGCTTCTTAGGAATGAGAAACAAGTAAACGCTACATTCTAACTTGTGTTTTTAGTTGCCAACTTCGTTGAAAAGCCTCGTCTTAGCTAATGCTACCTCCGAGTTATCGGATTAGCGTCAAGGAGATT
>CAZMEH010000661.1:0-3231 GCA_964564885.1 uncultured Saprospiraceae bacterium
TGTCCATGCCTCAAGCAACTCGTCATTTTCGTACAGTTTTAAACTGACACCTTCAACAGGTTGTGGTTGGGTTTGTGAAAGAATGCTCACACTACTTCCAACCCTCGTATCAACAATATTTTGACCTGCGGCATAAAAAGCATAAACGGTTAAAACGGGCGTATGATCTGGCAAATCAAAATCAATGACCTGTCCGTTAAGCCATTTATCACAACTCATTGAGCCAATGGCACTCATTATTACTAAACTATATATGATTATTCTTTTCATTATTTTAGTTATTTGTTAATTAGTTCTTAGTTGATTAGTTAACTAGTAAGTCAGTTGTTTTTATACATAATGGTATTTAATACTAGACAACATAACTAACTACAAATCAATTAATTAATAGGGTGAATAAGTTTTTTAAAATTTAACTTTCCAAGCTACTGATGGAATCAATGGGAACAATGAAAACTGACGCAATGAAGTATTAACTCGTTCACCTTGATTATTATACTCTTCGTATATTTGAATAAAAAACGGATTCGCTCTGTTATATGTATTATACGTACCAATCACCCAAGTGCGTTCGTATCTTTTCTTTTCTTTATGAAATTCAATGGCAAAATCCAAACGATGATAAGCCCTCATACGTTCACTATTCTTACTTTCCGAACGTCTAATAATAGGTTCGTAATAAGAATTATTTTGTCCTAAATTATATGGAATAGAAGCAGAATGTTCTGATGTAGGAATAGTTACCGCATTACCCGTTCCATAAACCCAAGCACCTGAAAGGCTAATTCTTTCATTGAGTTTGTGTGATAAAACAACAGAAAGATCATGGCGACGATCATATTTGAATGGAAATGGTTGACCATTATTGATTAAGTCGAATTGACGATTTGTCCACGAAAGTGTGTAACCAACCCAGCCCGTTGTATTTCCTTTTTTCTTTTGTACAAAAAACTCTACGCCGTAAGCATCTCCTGTTCCTTGCGTCACTTTATCTTCCCAAGAACCGCCTTCGCCTTCTAGCAAGCCTTCATCCAAGAAAGAAGCGCCTTCTAAATAAGAAACCAATCCAGTCATTTCCTTATAATAACCTTCAACACTGACTTCAATCACATCTTTAAAGGTTTTTGCAAATCCAAGTGCCGCTTGCCAAGACTGTTCAGGAACAATATTTTTGGTAGTCGGTACCCAAAGGTCAGTTGGCAATCCTAATCCGCCACTAGTCAGCAAGTGAACAAATTGCGTCATGGTTGCAAAAGATGCTTTCAAGGCTACATCTCCAGGCAATTTGTAGTTTAAACCAATACGAGGTTGAAGTGAAGAGTATGTCGCACCTTCCACTAAAAATCCTGAATAATGCAAACCAACATTCATTTTTAATGACTTAAACAAGGTCATTTCATCTTCCAAATACAAGGCAAACTCAGATCCTATTGTTGCGTCAGGACTAATTGTTGTATCAAATGGTGTGGTATTAATCTGATTGTCTTGTAATTGATATGCTCCTGGCGTAAATGAATGTTGCGTTACATTTGCACCAAAACGAATGTAATGTTGAGGATTATAGACATAATCAAAATCAATCTTAGCACCAAAATCTTCAATTTCTGAAACATATTTAGCGGCAAAAGAACTGACAGAATCTCCACGTTCATGAAACGTTTGAGAGTCTGAAAATCCAAAATCAAAATGGTAACGAGAATAAGTTGCGGCTACATTTGCAAACAATTTACTGCTAAACTGATGATTCCAACGTAACGCCGAAGTTACATTGCCCCATCGTAAACCTGCTCTATCGGCATAAGTTACATCTTCACCAGGCTGTTCATATCCCATTGAAAAATCATCATTTCCACCATAAAAACTCAAATAAACTCGGTCTTTTTCACCAAATTTTCGGTTCACTTTTGCATTCAAATCATAAAAATAATAGCTCGGATCAATTTTTTCGTTATACTGATTATTTGAATTATAAATCGCAATACCTGGTCTTGCAAGTACATCTAAATAGGTTCTACGAGCTGAAACGATAAAGGAAGAAATACCTTTTTCGATTGGACCTTCAAGTGTTAATTTTGAAGAAATCAGACCGATAGAACCTTCTCCGTGAAACTCTTTCATGTTTCCTTCCTTCATATTAATTTCCAATACAGAAGAAAGACGACCGCCATAGCGAGCAGGAAAGCCACCTTTTGTTAAGGTTACATTCTTAATCGCATCAGCATTGAATACCGAAAAGAAGCCAAACAAGTGCGAAACATTGTAAACAGGAACGCCGTCCAATAGGATTAAATTTTGGTCAGGACTACCACCTCTTACATAGATTCCGCTTGTTCCTTCGTTTCCCGATTGTACGCCTGGCAAGAGTTGAAGCGTTTTCAAAATATCAACTTCTCCAAGAAAAGCAGGCAAAGATTTGATTTGCGTAATGGGAATTTCAACTTGACTCATCTGGACACGTTCTTCGATTTTGTCCATTTGTTCGCCAGTGATTTCAATCGTTCCAAGAGATTCTCCTTCGGATATTTCAAAATTCAGTGTAATGTCTTGCGTTAGATCTAGTTGATAGATTTTTTTCTGATAGCCAATATAAGAGACGACCAAGAAAACAGAATCACTTGGCAGCGTCAAACTATAGAAGCCATAAGTATTTGTAGATGTTCCCAATTCGGTGTTTGGGTCAAATACGTTTGCACCAATCATTTTTTCGCCAGTTGCCATGTCTTCTACGTAGCCGCTGATTGTAAATGATTGTTGTGATTGTCCTAATATCGGTATCGATAGCAGGATTACACATAAAATGGAATAATTAAATATTGTTTTTAACATTTCTTTGATTTTTGAAAACGGATTTGCATAGAAATTATATGATTAATAGTATTATTATTCTGAATTAATGGGTCAAATTTTTTTGACTTTTACCAATACGTAAGATTTGAAAATAGCATACAATTATTAACACTTCCTTAACAAAACGATTTAGATCCGAGAATGTAACAGTGTTTTAATCTTTTTTTTAATGAAAGGTAAGTTCTTGATTTTGATGAGGTGATTGAATGAATATTCGGTTGTGTTTCTTTGCGCTGATTAAGTTTGATGATGAGGTATTCTAATAACTTTCTGAGTTTAAAAATATTTATATTTGTTACTATCATTTCAGGATTCGTCAAAATGTTGAAATTGTTCTAAATTTTATTGCAAATTGAATCATACTACTATACATTTTAGATTTAA
>CAZMEH010000662.1:0-6399 GCA_964564885.1 uncultured Saprospiraceae bacterium
TGTTAGAAAAGGATTTCTCTAAATTACAAAGCGCACTGTCTTAATTAAAAAGAACTTAATAAAGATATTTAGTTTGAGAATAAATTTTTACAACTATTTGAATACAAAATACTTACAACCTAAAATCGTAAATCTAAATTCTAAATTTGAACTACCATTCCATATTAGGGTACGCACGCTGCATATATTGCAACTGAGAAAGAATATAGCCCATATGCTCCGAGTGAATACCTTTTTTACCGCCAGACTGATGCCATTTTGTCGTTGGGACTTCTAAATCAACGGCTGCAAAAACTTCCCGAATCGTTTGCATTTGCAATGCTTTGACTGTTTCTAAATCTGCACCAATTCCAAAATCAAGCATTTCTTGTTCCAAAGGTGAGCAATTAGTCAATTCATCAACATAAGTCCAAAGGTCATTGATAGCAGTTTGCATTTTCTGACGACTAATTTCCGTTCCGCCGGCTAATCGCTTCATCCATTGTGACGAAAATCGAACATGGTAACGCACTTCTTTAACTGATTTCGCAGCAATCGCAGCAATCTGCTCATCATTGCTATTCATCAATTGCTCCAATAACGGCAAATGATAAGCATCAAAGAAGAATTGACGGCAAATCACATATGCAAAATCCGTGTTTGGTTGCTCAACTAATAACGTATTTTTATAATCCGTTACATAACGTAGAAATGCAACTTTATCTTCATCCAGTGCTTCACCTTTTACTTTAGCAGCATATTGAAAATAATTGCGTACTTGACCAAACAAATCCAAAGAGATATTTGTCAAAGCAATATCAGTTTCCAAAGTCGGTCCATGACCGCAAAGCTCCGATAAACGATGTCCAAGAATCATCGAATTATCACCAAGCGTTAATATATAATCGTATAATTTATCTTTCATTTCCTAAGACGGTTAACGCCTGCCTGTCGTGCCTTGGCAGGCAGGGTTGACGGTACACGGCTGACGGCAGAAACGCACAAATACTTGCCGTCTACCGTTAGCCGTTCACCGTCTACTGTATTTTACATATGTTTCAACTCAATTGGTAAATCATAAAATGTTGGATGACGATACGCTTTGTCTTGCGCAGGCTCAAACATTTCACCATTTTCTGATGGATTAGAAGCCGAAATATGTTTCGTCTCAACCACCCAAAGACTAACGCCTTCTTGTCTACGAGTGTAAACATCACGAGCGTTTTCCATTGCCATTGTTGCATCTGCTGCGTGCAAACTTCCCGCATGACGATGTTCTAAACCATTTTTACTTCTTATAAATACTTCCCAAATGGGCCACTCTTTCTTCATAATTACGAATTAAGAATTAGGAATTACGAATTTCTTAAAATTGTTGTAATTGCTAAAATTGTTGAATTCTTTTAAAAAAATTAATGCGTAAAACGATTTTTCTACCCTCTGTTCTCTCAGTCCGTTACGACGTTCCCTACTTTCTGTCCTTCTTTTTCAGCATATGCAATAGCAGCATCTCTAATCCAAGCACCTTCGTCCCAAGCTTTGTTTTTAGCTGCTAAACGAGATTTATTGCAAGGGCCATGTCCTTTGACCACTTGCCAAAACTCATCCCAATCAATTTCACCAAAATCATATTGACCAAGTTCTTCATTCCATTTTAAATCTGGATCTGGAACGGTCAAACCTAAAATTTCAGCTTGAGGAACGGTAATATCAATGAACTGTTGACGTAATTCATCATTTGTTTTACGTTTGATTTTCCATTTCATGGATTGTTCGGTGTGCGTAGAAATCGCATCAGGAGGTCCAAACATCATTAAAGAAGGCCACCACCAGCGATTAAGCGAATCTTGCGCCAATGCTTTTTGTGATTCCGTTCCATTAGAAAGCGTCAACATGATTTCATAACCTTGACGTTGATGAAAACTTTCTTCTTTACAAATACGAACCATTGCACGAGCGTATGGCCCATAAGAAGTACGAGTCAACATCACTTGATTGATGATTGCTGCTCCGTCAACTAACCAACCGACTGCACCCATATCAGCCCAAGTCAATGTTGGATAATTAAAAATACTTGAATATTTTGCTTTACCCGAAAGCATTTGCTCATACAACTCATCACGGCTAATGCCTAAGGTTTCCGCCGCACTATATAAATATAATCCATGCCCTGCTTCGTCTTGAACTTTGGCAAGCAAAGCTACTTTTCTACGAAGTGATGGCGTGCGAGTTATCCAATTACTTTCTGGTAACATTCCAACAATTTCAGAATGTGCGTGCTGAGAAATTTGTCGAATATGTGTTTTTCGATACTTCTCAGGCATCCAGTCTTTTGCTTCAATGCTTTCACCTCTATCAATTCTTGCTTGAAACTGTTCTTCTAAATGTGTCATATGTTTCAAATTTTATATTTCTCTATTATCTTATTTAAAAATAGCTTCTTAGGAATCAAAATCAATAACTACTCGCTTAGAAGTCGGAACAGCTTGACAAGTTAAGATATAACCTTCGTCCAGTTCCTCTTGTTCTAAAGCATAATTGACCGCCATTTCAACCGTTCCCTCTATCAGCTTTGCACGACAAGTACAACAAACACCACCTTTACAAGCAAACGGTAAATCTGCATGATTGTTCATTGCCGCATCCAAGACATTTTGACCACCTTGCGGAATTTTAAAACTATATTTTTTACCACCTTCCGTTATGACAACTTCCGTTAAAATACTCGTATCAATACTTTTAACTTTCTTCTTTGCAGCTATTCCTGTCGTATTAAACAATTCAAAGTGAACTTGGCTTTTGGAAACATTTTTATTGAATAGATAATCTCTAATCATAAAAATCATTTCATTTGGTCCACAGATAAAGTAATCATTAATGGAAGAAGAGTCAACTATTTTTGAAAAAATAGTATCTAGTTTCTTTTCATCAATTCGACCATTGAACAATTCAATATCTCTTTGTTGTTTCGTCAGGAAATGAAATAATTCAAAACGCCTGAGGTAAATGTTTTTCAAAGATTCGATTTCTTCCTTTAAAATAATAGTCGAAACCGCTTGATTGATATAGAATAATTTGAATGTGCTATCAGGTTCTAGCGCAAGTTGTGTTTTTATGATAGATAAAACTGGTGTGATACCACTTCCTGCGGCAAAAGCAACATAATTTTTAGCTACTTTCGGTTCGCATTCTACAAAGAAACGACCATTAGGCGGCATAGTTTCTAATGTATCACCAACTTTTAAAATGTCATTTGCAAAGGTGGAGAAACGTCCATCTTCGATTTTTTTAACGGCGACTGACCATTTATTGTCCAAAGGAGAAGAACAAAGCGAGTAAGAACGTCGAACTTCCTCGCCATTAATATTGGCTTTAAAAGTTAAATATTGCCCTTGTTTATATGCAAATGCTTTTTTCAAATCACTTGGAATATCAAATGAAATAACAGAACAATCTGCCGTTGTCTTTTCAATATTAGCTACTGGTATAGAATGGAATTTGCTCAATTAAGTTATTTTTTGATTTAACTAATGACTATTAGTGTAAAACTAATGGTTATTAGTTTAAAAGTCAAAGATTTTATGAAAAAATAGATAAACAGTTCATTTGTCTTGAATATATTGGTCATGTGAAAATCATTATGGATGTTTCAAGGGTCGACACATACCGATAATTATTAGCACACGGCAAGGTATTTTTCCACAAACGCCTTAGAGGAATAGTGTGTCTCAATAGTTACGTACGACAAGTAATAGTATCCTAAACACATGGAATAGATGATTTAACATACTACTATACATTTTAGAAAAGAGAGCAGAGAAGAGAGAACAGAGACAAGAATTTAAATTTATAACTCATTGGTTATCAATGATAAAAAATACAAAAAATCTCTTTTCTCTGCTCTCTCATCTATGTTCTAAAAAATGTACAGTACTATGAGTTAAAATACTATTCTTCCTGTTGAAGTCTGTCCAACAAATCATTTAATTCATCCGTATTTCCAAACTTCAAGACAATTTGACCTTTACCTTTAGTATCTACTTTAAGTTGAATTTTCTTACCAAAACGATGAGATAATTTATCTTGAATATTGCGATATTCTAATGGTAAACTTACAGTTTTTTTAGCAGCAGGTTTTTCTATAACACTTTTTGATTGACCGCCATACAATCTAGCTAAACGTTCTGTGTCTTCGACAGAAAGGTCTTTTTCAATAATCTGAGTATGCAAATCTGTTTGACTAACTAAATCTAAAGAAGCCAGTATTCTTGCATGACCAATAATTATTGAGCCACGTTTAAGGCTTTCTTGTGCATTAGGTAGAAGTGTTTTAATGACTTCTGCTAAAGCAATACTTTCTTTTTCAGAAAGCGTATTTTCAATGATTTCAAGATGTAGGATGTTTTGCAATTCCGCATCTTTAATATCTCCAATTATTCTTGCTTGATTAATAGAAACCGTACCTTTTTTTACATTGGCAACAATTTCCTCTGGCAATTTTTTTAAAGCACTAGAAATGCCTTCTACTTGACGAACAGAATGACCATTCTCAATAATATCTTTTAAAATTTGAACTTGTAACTCTGCATCTAGTACGCCAACCAAAGAACGGGCATGACCCATTGAAATCAAACCATCACGCACATTTTTTTGAGCTTCTGGCGACAATTTCAATAAGCGCATAAAATTGGTAATCACACTTCGGCTTTTACCTAAACGATCCGATAATTCCTTATGTGTCAAGTTACACTCACGAATCAATCGGTCATAAGAAGCAGCGACTTCAATTGGGTTTAAATCTTGGCGTTGAATATTCTCCACCAAAGCCATTTCCAATAACTCTTGGTCATTGGCAATACGAATATAAGCAGGAATTTCTTGAAGTCCAGCCAGTTTACAAGCACGATAACGTCTTTCACCAGAGATGATTTGATATTCGTTTTCTTTAACTAAACGAACCGTAATCGGCTGAATAATACCTAGCGTTGTGATAGAAATTGCTAGCTCTTCCAAAGCTAAAGTATCAAAACTTTTACGAGGTTGACCTGGATTAGGTCCAACTTGACTAATTGGTAAAGTGGCAAAATTCTTTGCTAATTCTTTTACTACTTCCTGTGTTGTTGAAGACTCTATCTCTGTATTTATATCCTTCAATAGCGCATTAATGCCTCTACCAAACTGTCTTTTCTTCGCCATTTCTATTATCGAGTTGTGTTTGTTCAAAACAAAACTGTTAACAGTCCATCCTACGGCTGTTAATCAGTCAGTTATTATATTATATACGAACAAACAGCCGCAAGACGGACTATTTGTCGTTTGGTACTGTTTGAAAAAATTACTTTGTCGCAGTCGGCAACTGATTGATACTTTTATTTCGACTCATGTTGTTCTTAATCAACACCTCTTTTGCAAGATTAAAAAAGTTAACCGCACCTTTACTACTCGCATCGTATAGCGCAACGGGCATTCCCAAACTCGGTGCTTCTGCTAATCTAGTGTTACGGTGAATAATGGTGTCAAATACTTGTGTTTTGAAAAACTCACGAACTTGATCAATCACTTCGTTTGCCAATCTCAAACGGCGGTCATACATAGACAATAAAATACCTTCAATTTGCAAAGCTGGATTAAGCACTTTCTTGACCGTACGAATCGTATCCATCAATTTTGCTAAACCTTCCAACGCAAAAAACTCACATTGAACAGGAACAAGAACCGTGTCCGCAGCAGTCAACGCATTTATCGTAATCAAACCTAAAGAAGGCAAACAATCAATAATTACAAAGTCGTAATCATCTTTTATTTTAGTAACAAAACCTTTCATCACGTATTCACGTTTGAAACGATTTATCAATTCCACTTCCGCACCAACTAGGTCAATATTAGATGGTAATAGATACAAGTTAGGCGTATCTGTTTTTACAATCGCTGTTCTCGGGTCAAGGTTTTCGTTAACGAAACAGTCATAAGTACTAATCTCAACATCATCATGATTGACACCAACGCCAGAAGTCGCATTCGCCTGAGGGTCAGAGTCTATGAGTAAAATCTTGTATTCCAAAAGAGCTAAACTAGCTGCAAGATTAACCGCAGTTGTAGTTTTTCCAACTCCTCCTTTCTGATTCGCTACGGTAATTATCTTTCCCATTGTTAATGATGATTTGATTGAATAATTAGCAATTGATAAATGAACTTATGATTTTAGCATGCTTATCAGCTGACAGGATTGTAAAATCTACCGTACCCATATAGACGGGCATTGGTAAAAAATGACTCTTTCAGAGTTATAAAACCTAGTCTAATGATGAATGGTCTATTCTTATCAAAATACTTAAAATATAGTTCTTATATCTTTATGCAACTTCCTAATTAAAAATCAGAAATTGATAAGATTAAAAATCGACCTAGAACACTAATTCG
>CAZMEH010000663.1:0-1628 GCA_964564885.1 uncultured Saprospiraceae bacterium
TTTCAATATTTTTCTTTAAATGATTTAATAACACTAGCAAAGACTATTAGTACAGGAATTAAGGTAACGACATGCTCAATGAAATAGATGGTTGTAATTCCTAAGTTTGCTTTTTTAATTAAAATATCAGTTACTATTACTTGAAGTAAATATTCAAAACTCTGAAAAACAGTACAACCTAAAGCACCAATAAGTATCCATTTTAGAATAGTTGGTAAATCAGGTAAATTACTCTTACTTGGTTCATTATCTATAATCTCATTCATACTTTCATCGATTTAGGATTAAATAATTGACTAAAAATAAAAATATTTTAAGCAATTATCTCTTTTAATCATTAAAAGTCAAAGTATTATAGACTTATCAAGTTGCGACGATTGGATTCGAACCAATATACTTCCATGTATCAGACGGATGCTTGAACCAATTCAGTTACACCGCAGTTTTTTAATTAAGAATGTAGAATTATAAAAATGGACTATAAAGTTCTACACTGAAAAAAAATTGTCACCCTGATGGGACTCGAACCTATTAGGACTAGTTTTTCAAGTCTAAAGTGATTGACAGTTAATCCGTGTCGGTTTCTAGGCAGATAAGAATTCTTAATTTGGCTTTATCCATTGCTACGAGCTAAACAGGTCAGACGGAATATTTTGGATTAAAACCTAGCTGTCAGACGACTTTAAGTCGTCTGACAGCTCAATTTCTTTGATACTTTTCTTTATATTCTATTACTAAAAAAATATAAGTCGTTGATTATCAGGTTAAACAAGTCTATTAGTTGTTCCTTTATTTGAAATATAACTAAAAACAGCTCTAATAGTTTGTTTCCTAATTTTGCGCTGCATTTCGCTGTCAAGTGCTTTAATCTTATACTGAAATTTAAAATCAATGTAATCTTTTTTCATTTCAATTACTTTTAGGTTATAAGATTGAGCTTCAATAAGGTCTTGAAATTCACCTAATATTTTAATTAACTCTTCCTCTAGCAGTTCAATACTCTCTACTACATTGATGTCCATTTGAAAATCAATACTAGTTAGTCTTATATCTCGCTTGGTGTAATTAATGATTTCATTCATGTATATCTTTGAATTTGGAATAATTACCACATCATCATCATCGTTTTGGAAGCGTACTTTTTGCATGTTAATTTCAATAATATGCCCTTTTATTATTCCAATTTTGACATAATCACCAATTTCAAAATCCTTTGAAAAACTAAGATACAAACCAATCAAAAAGTCAAAAATAAAATCTTTTGTAATAATTGCAATCGCAGCCGCAAAAATACTAATAGAAGTGAGTAAGGTCTGAATATCAATCCCAAAGGCATTAAAAATCGAAATAATAAAACCAAGCCCAATCACTAATTTTGAAATATTGGTAATACCGTAAATGACATTATTTCGTTGTCCTTTGAATATTTTTCTGCCTTTGAGATACAAAAACTTAAAAATTTTCAGTGAAATATCCACAATCAACCAAAAGGCTATAAAGTTGAAAAAGACGAAAATAGGTATTGGTAGTTTTAAACTAGGCAAGTAATCGACCCTTAGCCACATTATGACTAATAGTGCAATTGTTTCAATTGTCGCAAATCCTATTCTATACTTCACAAGTTGATT
>CAZMEH010000664.1:0-7281 GCA_964564885.1 uncultured Saprospiraceae bacterium
AACATTTGGATGCTCCACACATTGTTGAAAAAGCTGATTAATATTCCATTTATTCTCTTTTAATGCATCTTCCTTAACCGCCAAACCAACATTGAAATAACCATCGTGCAATGGGAAAATCCAAAAATATCCACCTTTCAAGATATCCAAAAAGTAAATATCAGTAGAACTATTTTCAACATCTATTCCTCGATAATGCGCTCTAGTTCCGATGACTTTTGTTAAATCTTGTTTGGCTGAAATACCCAATTTCTGCGGTAGGGTAGAGGTTGCGCCAGTGGCACAGATCAATAACTTGGCTTGAATGGTTTCACCATTTACAGTCAATTCATAACCTTTATTTGGAATATATTTAATGTTTTTAGGTTGTTGTGCTTCTAGGAAAGTACAATGATTAGACTTTTTAACTTTTTGAATTAGGAAGTTATCAAAATCAATTCGCCTGCCCATTAAGCTTGATGTTTTACCAAGATTGATGGTTAACTTTTCGTTATTGCGATTGGTTAATCGAAGTCGATGAGATTGTTGAACGGCTTTGAATTGAAGTTCTTTAAAGTAAGATTCGTCAAGGTGATGCAATGCCCAATAAATATTGTTACCTCGCAAGGCTTCACCGCAAACGACATGCCTAGGAAAAGAGGATTTGTCTATTAAAATATGGTCAACGCCATGCTTACTCAAGTAAAGAGAAGCCGTGCTACCCGCTGGCCCTGCGCCTATGATGCAAACTTCTGTATTCATAGAAAAGAATTGGAGTGATGGAATAATGGATTATTGGAACAATGAGTTTAACAAAAACATTATTCTATTGTTCCAACATTCCATTACTCCATCCAATTATATTTATATTACTTTATGAACATCAGTATTGAATTCATTAAGCATATCAATCAACTCTGGTTGAGGAAAGCAATCCGTTTTATCTTCCCGAACATGACAATGCGTCATCAATCCGCCGCCACCATTCAAAGAATCCCATTTCATGTCAAACCAATCACGGTCATAAACACGGTTTTCGACTTTGACTTCAAATAACTTCACCAAATCCAACAACAAACGCTTTGTAGAAGCTAATTGTGCTGGTGTATATTTTTGAAAATAAGTATGTCCACGCCAAGGTTTATCCAACTTACAAACATCGCCATTAGGGATATCAATTCTACGAGTAGCAGATAATTGTACAAAGAATTTTTCTTCGCCGCCATCCACTTCACGCTTCAAAGGACCAAAACTACAAATCTCAATACCAATTGATTTTTGATTCAATTTAGTATTACTCATTTTATATTTAGAACGTCGAGTTCCTAAGTGATGTGCCCAGTGTTTTGCTTTAAAAGCACGATACACCAAACCATCAAACTCTTTTGCGCCGCCAGTTCTGCGACCAATCACGAAAGCAGTACCGACTCTAAGTGTACCACCTCGACTAGATTTATCTCTTTCCCAGCCAGCAATGACATAATCTGGACGGGCTGCACCCGCTGTATGATGCAAAAAGATAGCATCCTTTTTATAAACCTCCTTATAGTATTCACCATCACTCAAGTAGTAATCCGAGACATAATCATCATTTATATAGTCATAAACGGTAATACCAGTATTTTCCAATGCACGCCAAGTCATATTTCCTACTTCTCCATCCTCATCTAAGCCAAGTGACTTTTGGAAAGCGATGACCGCTCTTTCAGTTCCTCGACCAAAAATACCATCTGGTGTACCTGCGTCAAACCCAAGGTCATTTAGTCTTTCTTGAAGTTCTTTTACCTTACTACCTCTACTTTTAAATCTTAATATCATAATAGGGAAATTATTATTGTCTTGCTTCTAAGCTGCTAAACAGCATAATACAATCATTCATATCTATTCACATTCAAACCAATACAAATTGCTTCCTAAAGCTAGGAAATGTAATTTGATTTTAAAAGTTGTTTGAATGATTATTTTGCAGCTCTTTTGATAAGTATTTCTTCACAGTATCTAAAGTAATGGTTTTTTGCTTATTAATCAATGTTATAAGCAATTTATCTGATCGACAGAACCTGATCTTCCAAGTTTTCAAAACTTGGAAAATCTCTTCTTTGTGTGTAGTTTAGATTTTCCAAGTCTTCATACCGATACAAACATACGAGCTATCGGTATTGCAAATCAGGTTGTTGTTACGAAATCAAATTCATATCATCATCCCAAGCAGCGATAACTTCCCTTTTACTTTGGTCAACGAATTTTGGCAACCAATCTTTATCATAAGACATTCCGTGCTTATCTAAAACATCCTGCGGAACGCCATCCCAAACATTCGGAATATTTCCTTTATAATCTAAATCCTTGATTCCTTCCTTAGAAGTATAATAACCTGTAATGATTAAACCTCGAATTTTTTCAAAAAAGCGAATACCATGTGCTAGTTCTGGCTTTTCATTATCTGTGTCAGGATAAGCAATATCATCAATAATTTCGATTTGTTGAGTATCAGAACATTCAATAAAACGCTTTTCAAAACGAAGACTAGATTCCGAATCAAGCCACATCAAACCGCCTCGCAATGGCAATTCGTGGTAGGTCGGTAAATCCTTAACGATGAATTCAAGAAATTCTGGAACTTCGGCTTCAATAGCAGAGGCAGCCGTCGGAGTAGCGGGTAAAATAATATCGCAAATGACCCGAATAGTCGCCATTTCGTGTTCCGAAAAAAACGTTTCGCCTAAGACTTCTGCATCATGTTTTTTCTCTTCTGGCGTTCTTCCATAAGCGGGTAATTCCAAAAGAGGAGTTTCTTCTTCGCCTGGTTTACAACCCACTTGTGTTGTAATTGCTGCGCCAGCAACTGCACCTAGTAAGATATTTTTGAATGATTCTCTTCTATTCATGTTTGGTTTTATTTGGCATAAGATTAAGGCTTTACAGCATTAAAACTAAGCTATTTTCCACATAAATCAAAACGGCTAACAGTCCGTCCTGCGGCTGTTAGTTCGTAAACCATATTATTATTACAAATGTTAGAAGCCAAGAATGAAAAGTCAATATTAAATAGTCTTATAAATTTATTTTTGACAACCGTAGGCGTTCTGATAGCGGAGCGGTCTCTCTTCTGACCTCTCCCTAAAACCCAATCATCTGAGGATTATTTTGCTTAAAGCGTTCACCTAGTGACTGATAATACACTTCTCCAAAATGCTCTTTAAACGAATCCAATCCTTTCTCTGTAAAATAGGGTAGAATTAAACTCCAAACGAGTTTATCCCAGCTTGTCGTTTCATTCGCTTTGCGATAACTTTCAGATGACAACCAATAGAAATTTACCATCCAAATGAGTTCACACATGTTCCGATACGAGCCAGGAATACGTTCTTCATTCATATTTCCAATCTGAATAGAAAAGGCAATAGTTGACATTTGACGCTTCAAAACATCCTCTTTCATCCGTTGAATTTGCTCAACAATCATCGGGTTACTAACCACTCTGGCATCTTGAAAAATGAAAGAATATTCTTTTTGTAATTCGAGGTAAACCTTAGTCACTTCGTTTGTGCTGCCCCAAGATGGAAACTGCATCGCACGACCAATATTTGCTTCATACTTGACCCACATTTCTTCCGCCAAAGTCTCTAATAGTGCATCTTTATCTTTAAAGTAATAGGTCAAATTCCCTCGACTAATACCGATTCGTTGTGCTAATAAATTCAAAGTTGGCGCACCAAAACCCTGTTCTCGAAAGAGTTTTTTACTTGCTATTAATATCTTTTTTTTTGTGTTCAAATTATTGATATATTTAATCTTTAGGATATAACTATTTTACAAATGTAAAACAATTTAGTTGATTAAAATATTAATTTAGTCACTATCGCTATTTTTGTATATATTTGCATAAAACGTAATTCCCAATCTATGATTGGTTGATTCTATTAAATTCAATAATTGCTCAGAAATGAATTATCAAGTCAATATAGGAGAAGCTTCTTTTCAATTCGACGCTAATCAGGCGAAGAACCTAGATATGGTAAAGAATGGAGAAAACCTTCATGTTCTTCACAATAACGAGGCTTTTGATGTGAAAGTTATCGCAACAAATTTCAACGAAAAAACACTGACTTTAGAAGTCAACGGCAATAAATACGATGTCAATATCGAAGACGAATATGATATATTAGTCAAAAAAATGGGCTTATCTGCTTTCGTTGTTCAGAAAATGACAAACGTCAAAGCGCCAATGCCAGGTTTAGTCGTTGAGGTTTTAGTAGAACCAGGTCAAGTCGTCGAAAAAGGAACGCAATTGCTCATTTTAGAAGCGATGAAAATGGAAAATGTCTTAAAAGCCGAAGGCGAAGGCATTGTCAAATCTATTGAAATCGTAAAAGGTGCAGCAGTAGATAAAGGACAGATTTTAATTGAAATGGAATAATCGTAGGTAAAAGGCACGCCTTTTATTTTCCCAAAATCAATAAACAAAAAAAATATGTTCAAGGAATTTAAACCAGTTTCAAAGCAAGAATGGTTAGAAAAAGTAACCAAAGACCTAAAAGGTAAAAAATCCATCGATAGTTTCAATTGGGAATTAGACGGAATGGAATTTTCACCATTCTATCATGCTGATGATATAAATGGTACGGATAAGGCATGCCTTATCCCAACGGCAAAAACGAAAAACAGCTGGGAAATCGGTGAACGAATTATTGTTTCTGATTATAAAGATGGAAATGCACAAGCATTAGCAGCATTACAAAAAGGAGCAAACGCCTTACTTTTTGTTTTGAATGAAAATCCGACATTTGACGAGTTGAATATTTTATTAAAAGATATTCAACTAGAATGGATTTCAACAAATTTCAATATTGGTTCGGCTGATTTAATAGACAATTTTATAAAAATAATTCAATCAAAAAATCAAAATCCTGCGGAAATCAATTGTTCATTTCCATTGAATGATGCTTCAAAATTAGAAAATTACACCAACCAATTACCTAAAGGAACATTTTTATTGGTCAACGTAGAGACGTTGCACTGCAACGTCTCTACCGTATCCGATGCCATAAAAAAAGGCAATGAACGATTAGAAAATATCAACGAAGCAGGTTATGATATTTCAAAATATCATAACCAAATTCAGTTTTCTATTAGTTTAAATGACAACTATTTCGGTAGCATTGCCACAATCAGAGCATTAAAACTACTTTGGCAAAACGTCCTAACCGCTTGGAACGAAAACCTAATTGCCAATTCAACCATCGAAGTTCATCTAACCACAGAAACACAAACCAAAGACGAAAATTACAATAAAATAAAAGCAACTACGCAAGCTATGTCAGCCGTCATCGGTGGCACAGACAGATTATATATTTATCCGTCGGATAGTTTAGTAAATGAAAACGGAACATCATTTTCAAGAAGAATTGGTTTGAATGTTCATCATTTAATGGAACAAGAAAGTTATTTGGATAGAGTAATTGACCCAAGTGCAGGAAGTTATTTTATTGAAGAATTAACAAACAGAATAGCCGAAAAAGCGTGGAAACAATTCCAAAACCTAACGTAACAAAACGCATTTGAATGTAGAGACGTTGCATTGCAACGTCTCTACATTCAAATGGCAAATCCAAAAAAATGAAAAAAATATTAATAGCCAATAGAGGAGAAATTGCCCTAAGAGTAATGCGTTCAGCAAAAAAAATGGGCATCAAAACAGTCGCTGTCTATTCAGAAGTAGACAGAAATGCCATGCACGTTCGTTTTGCGGATGAAGCCGTTTATTTAGGAGCGTCACCATCTTCCGAGTCTTACCTCGTGATGGAAAAAGTACTAGAAGCAGCCAAAAGCACAGGCGCAGATGGTATTCACCCAGGTTATGGTTTTTTGAGTGAAAATGCGATTTTTGCTCAAATGGTAGAAGATGCAGGCATTGCGTTTATTGGTCCTCGACCGCACGCTATTCGTGTAATGGGCGATAAATTGGCAGCCAAAGAAGCGGTAAAAGGTTATAATATTCCAATGGTTCCGGGTATTGACGAAGCCGTTAAAGATGTTGAATTAGCAAAAAAGATTGCCGTACAAGTCGGTTTTCCTATTTTGATAAAAGCAGCAGCAGGAGGCGGTGGAAAAGGTATGCGTGTCGTAAATAACTTGGAAGAATTGCCAGAACAAATGAAACGAGCGGTTAGCGAAGCGATTTCTGCTTTCGGTAACGGTGCTGTTTTTATTGAAAAATATGTCACTTCTCCTCGCCATATCGAAATACAGATTTTAGCAGATACACATGGTAATGTCGTTCATTTGTTTGAAAGAGAATGCAGCGTTCAACGTCGCCATCAGAAGGTCGTTGAAGAAGCGCCATCAGTAGTTCTAACGCCAGAAATTCGCAAAGCAATGGGCGAAGCTGCGGTAAGTGTTGCCAAAGCGTGTGATTATGTTGGCGCAGGAACAGTCGAATTTTTGTTGGATGCAGATAAGAATTTCTACTTCCTAGAAATGAATACTCGTTTGCAAGTCGAGCATCCTGTTTCTGAATTGATTACAGGAATTGACTTGGTAGAACAACAAATCAAAGTTGCTAGAGGCGAAAAATTAGCCTTTACACAAGAGGATTTGAAGATACAAGGGCATGCTCTTGAAGTACGTGTTTATGCGGAAGACCCGTTAGAGAATTTTTCTCCAAATGTCGGAACGCTCACGACTTATCAGCGTCCAACGGGAAAAGGCGTTCGTCTGGATGATGGTTATGAAGAAGGAATGGAAATTCCAATTTACTATGACCCGATGATTGCAAAACTCATCACTTATGGCGATTCGAGAGAAGAAGCGATTCATTTGATGAAAGAAGCGATTAAGAATTATAAAATCGAAGGTATCAAAACGACTTTGCCGTTCGGTGCTTTTGTTTGCGAACACGAATCATTCACTTCTGGTAATTTTGATACGCATTTTGTTAAAGATTACTACTCGCCAGAATATCTGAAAGCACAACAAAACGAAGAAAAGTCAATTGCTGCGGCTGTTGGTTTGAAGTTATACTTGGAAAGTCAGAAGGAATTGAAAGTGGTGGAGCAAGGTAAAAGTAATTGGGTGGCGAATAGGTTGTAAGATAATGTACAATTGAAAATGGATAACGAATAAAAATTAATTACCTAATGATAGAGGATTTTGAAAAAGACACTTATAAAAAAGGTTACTTAGAAGTAAGCTCCGTTCATTCATTATATTATGAATGCTATGGAAATCCTAATGGAAAACCAGTTCTATTCCTTCATGGCGGCCCTGGCTCAGGTTTTTCTGATGCTGATAAGCGATTCT
>CAZMEH010000665.1:0-2602 GCA_964564885.1 uncultured Saprospiraceae bacterium
TAAATGTTATGTTTCTTAATGATGAATACAAGTTGCCGTTTTTTATTTCATATGGAGCTTAAAAAGAACATATACCGTATATAGAAGTGTAAATGTGGAATTTCAACGATTCTTTGTCATTTACACACCATTCAAAATCTTTCAATTTGATACAATGAAACGATTTTTTTATTAAATCAACATTTCATTTCTTTTGCTCAACTTCTTTTTGAGTGAACTTCCTATTTCTATTCTCAATTTTTAATTATCATTCAAACATAGTTATGAAACGATATTGGCTTTAAATGAAATCTTCATTCTGCTCAATTCCTCTTTTTGGGCAAACTTCCTTATTTTCGCAATTCAATTTTAAAAATCAGTAATAGATTAAGCTATTGATAAGATGACTTGAAGTCAGCTTATCAATGTGTTGCTCAAATCTATTCTTATATAATACAATTCAAATGGGCTTTATAGAAGAATTAAAATGGCGTGGACTACTTCACGATATGACGCCAGGCATGGAAGAAGCATTAGAAAGCGGCTCTGTTCGTGCTTATATTGGTTTTGACCCGACTGCACCTTCTTTGACGATTGGTAATTTTGTGCCAATTATGATTTTGAAATTGTTTCAAGATGCTGGACACCAACCTGTTGTCTTAATGGGCGGCGCAACTGGTCGAGTAGGCGATCCATCTGGTAAAGATGCAGAACGAAAATTATTAGATTACTCGACGCTTGACCACAACTTAGCGCATCAACAAGCACAATTTTCAAAATTCTTGCGTTTTGATGATAGCGATACTTCTGCTTTAGTCGTTAATAATCATGATTTTTATAAAGAAATGAGCGTTTTAGATTTCTTGCGTGATGTAGGAAAACGAATAACGGTTAATTATATGATGTCAAAAGATTCTGTTAAAAATCGTTTGGAAAAAGGATTGTCTTTTACAGAATTTAGTTACCAATTGCTACAAGGCTACGATTTTCAATACTTGTACGAAAACATGGATTGTAAAATCCAAATGGGTGGTTCTGATCAATGGGGCAATATTACAGGCGGAACGGAATTGATTCGTCGTAATCTTGGCGGAAAGGCATTTGCTTTGACTTGTCCATTGTTGACAAAATCGGACGGTAAGAAATTCGGAAAGTCGGAAAAAGGAAATATTTGGCTTGACCCAACGATGACTTCGCCTTATGAATTTTACCAGTTTTGGATAAATGCGGCAGATGGTGATTTAGGAAAATATTTCCGAACATTTTCATTGAAAACTCGGGAACAAATCGAAGCTATTGAAGCGGAACACGTTGAAGCACCGCATAAGAGAATTGCGCAGCAAGTATTAGCGGAAGAATTGACAATTAGAGTTCATTCTCAAGAGGATTATGATTCTGCAAAAGCTGTTTCTGCATTTTTGTTTAATAAAAAAGCAAGTAAAGAACAGTTAATGACCTTGACGGCGACGCAATTGCAGAACATCGCTGATGATTTGACAAGCTTTACAATTAGCAAAGTAGATTTAGAAAAAGGTATCAATATAGCAGATTTATTAGCAGAATCAACTACGATACTGAAATCTAAAAGCGAAGTTAGGCGAGCTATCAAAGGAAGTGCGATTGCTGTGAATAAAACTAAAGCAAAGTCTTTTGAAGAGGTTGTAAATGCGGATGCATTGATGCACGGAAAATACATCATGATAGAAAACGGTAAGAAAAATAAGTTTATGATAATAGCTGAGTAATTGACAATTGACAATGACTGAATGTTTTTGTCATTATCAATCATAACTGAATTTATATTGACTGTTTAAAGAATAGAGTTTTCAACTACTGGTTGGAAACTCTATTTTTATAAATAATTGAACAGCCGAGCAATTGAATGAAGAAGTTAAGACATAAAATTGAAAACAGGTTTTTCAAAACATTTCTACATTCGACTATTCAATTGCTCGGCTGTTCAATTGTTCTTTTTTATTTTTAATAAAAAAACTATGTTCGAGCAATGGCTATTAGTAATCATTTCTAGTTTGGTGATGTTTTTCATTTCACCGATGGCGAAGACGACGAAAGAGTTTTTCAGGGCAGCAGCGAAGAACGATGCAACGCCCAATTTTTGGTTATTGACGAGCAGTTTGATTATCTCTTGGATATTTGCAAAGTCAATTACTAATGCTGCAAATCTTGGTTTGAGTTATGGTTTTGTTGGTGGAGTGGCTTATGCAGGCTATTATTTGTCATTTTGGGTGGCTGGTATTATTATATATAGAATGCGTGTCAAAGGCGGCATTCAATCGTTGCATCAGTTTTTGAATGATAAATTTGGTCGTGGCGCAGTTTGGGTATTTTCGGTTTTAATCGCTTTTCGATTGTTCAATGAAGTTTGGTCAAATACGATGGTGATAGGAACGTATTTCGGTGAAAAAGATAGCGCACCTTACTTCTGGTCGATTATTGTTTTCACGGTTTTGACGGTTGCTTATACTTTAAAAGGTGGTTTGCGAAGTTCTTTGATTACGGATTTGATACAAATGACGCTGTTTGGCGTGTTGCTTTTTATCATCTTAGGTGTTATTTTACCAAAGACAGGCGGGAATATTGGCGCATTTGTTAGTTCTGGTGA
>CAZMEH010000666.1:0-5186 GCA_964564885.1 uncultured Saprospiraceae bacterium
TTCATCCTTAATTAAATCAACAATAATACTCCATTTTTGATGGAGATTTAAAAGTCTAAAACTAATAATACCTTGATTACCAGTAATAAATCATCACTGCCCTGATTACTTCCCCGAGGTGTCGGGGCAGTTTGTTTTTGAATAACCGTTCTGTGAGCAGATTCAATTGCCCCTGAACCATTTTTGATTCCTTTGTCCATCAACGTTTTATAAGGCATGCTATATTCGTTATTTGCAAGGTGCGTTAATAACCTTTTTTCTTGCTTAGGAACTGATTTAGAACATTTTAGAATTTTTTTCACCGAACTGAACCAACTTTACTAATATTCTGCTCTATTACCTTTTTTCCCATACTACTATACAAAATGAAAAAATTGAACACAGAGACACTGAGTTAACTTATTGGTTATCAGCACTAATTTTTTCCGTGTCTTTGTGTCTCCGTGTTTTAAATTGCAAAATGTATAGTAGTCTGCTTCTTTCCATAATCTACCCATATCTCCTCAAACCTTTTTTCATATTCGTAGAAACTCTTTTCGTCTTTTAGCTCATTTATTTTATCACATTCAACTTCCGCCATTTTTGAAAATTCTGCTTTTGTCTTCATTTTATCTATTTTTAAGACTATCTTTTTACTCAAAATAATATTTTTTCATAAAACGGCAATTTGAACTGCACCCAAGTCAAAAGATGCATTGTATCTTTCAAATATATCTTTCTATCATTTTAATCATATGACTAGCAAGTCAAATATCATCTTATAAACTAACATCATGGAAAATGAAGAACCAAAATTAAAGAAAACCTTAGGACCTCTAATGCTTTGGGGCTTAGGTGTAGGATACGTTATTTCAGGAATGTATTTCGGTTGGAATTTGGGTTTAGAAAAAGGTGGAACTTTAGGTTTAGCTATTGCAACAGGTTTTGTCATTGTGATGTATCTGGCATTTACCTTTAGTTACACAGAATTGGCGTGTGCCATCCCAAAAGCAGGTGGCGCATTCGATTATTCGATGCGTGCATTGGGCAAAGATTGGGGCTTTATTGGAGGTATGGCTCAAAATATTGAGTTTATTTTTGCACCTCCTGCTATTGCTTTTGCCATT
Organism: uncultured Saprospiraceae bacterium; assembly: GCA_964564885.1. GTDB lineage: Bacteria > Bacteroidota > Bacteroidia > Chitinophagales > Saprospiraceae > CAKZLL01. Next base: position 1,107 of record CAZMEH010000666.1, read on the forward strand.
GGAGCGTATTTAAATTTGTTTATTCCTTCTGTGCCCATCATCGTAATTGCAATAGGTGCTTATGTGATTTTTACGGCTTTAAATATTTACGGCGTCAAAGCAGCCGCTTCTTTCGAGTTGGTTATTACGGTGGTTGCCGTCGTTGAATTACTCATTTTTGCAGGCGTGAGTTTACCTTCTTTTGAATGGACAAATTTGGAGAAAAATGCTTTACCAAATGGCTACGGAGGTATATTTGCAGCGCTTCCATTTGCTATTTGGTTTTTCTTAGCCATAGAAGGTGTTGCAAATGTTGCCGAAGAAACCGTCAATCCACAACGTAATATATTAATTGGTTTTGGTTCCGCAATTTTAACTTTGGTTATTTTGTGCTTGCTAACCTTTACCGCTTCTATTGGTATAGATGGCTGGGAAACGATTGTTTATACAGAAAGTGGTGAAGTTTCTGACTCTCCATTGCCTTTAGCACTTTCAAAGCTCTTCGGAGAATCCCACGTCTTGTATATGCTAGTCACTTCTATTGGCTTATTTGGTTTAGTCGCTTCGTTTCATGGAATTATTTTAGCCGCTGGACGAGCAACATTTGAATTTGGAAGAGTAGGTTTCGCACCAAAAGTATTAGGTAAAATTCATCCAAAATTCAGGACACCAGCAAATGCTTTAATTATAAATACACTTATTGGAATCGTGGCATTATTTACAGGAAAAACAGGTGAAATTATTACTATTGCGTGTTTTGGTGCTTTGACTTTATATATCGTTTCAATGGTTTCTATTATCAAGTTAAGACAAAAAGAACCTCATTTGAATAGACCATTCAAAGTACCGTTTTATCCTTTTACACCAATCGTTGCTTTGGTTATTGCATCGGTGTCATTTGTAGCAATTACCGTTTATAATCCAATTTTAGCAATGATTTACTTGGGAATATTAGGAGTATCTTATATTTCATTCAAGTTGACTATAAAGAAGGCGTAAAAGGCTAAAACCCGCAGAGCCATTTTATTATTAATCACTGCAATCCATTATAATTAGAAAAGAACAATTATGAAGATAAAAGGCAAAATAACGATAGAAGAATTAAAAGAAAAGGCAGCTAATGAAACCATCGAAACAGTCGTAGTAGCTTTTACAGACCATTATGGAAGATTAATTGGCAAACGATTTGATGCAGATTTTTTTATAGAATCGGCGGTGGAAGCAGGCACGCATAGTTGTGATTATTTACTCACCACCGATATGGAAATGGAACCTGTTGAAGGATATAAGTTTGCAAATTGGGAATTAGGCTATGGTGATTTTCATTTAGTGCCTGATTTAAATACACTTAGAATAGCCGATTGGTTAGACAAAACAGCTTTCGTTATTTGTGATGTTCAAAATGAAAAAACACATCAATTAGTTGACATTGCGCCTCGTTCTATTTTGCGGAAACAATTAGAAGCAGCTAAAGAGACAGGACTTCAATGTTTTGCTGCATCAGAATTAGAGTATTATTTGTTTGAAAATGGTTATCGCCAAGCTTCCGAGCAACATTATCACGACCTCAAACCTGTTGGTTGGTACTTAGAAGATTACCACATTTTACAAGGCACACGTACCGAACCATTCAATGCGGCGGCTCGTCGTCATTTGAAAAAATCAGGCGTTCCTGTCGAAAACTCAAAAGGAGAATGGGGCTTGGGACAGCACGAATTAAATGTTCGATATGCGGAGGTTTTGGAAATGGCTGACCGACATGTCGTTTACAAACAATGCTTGAAGGAATTAGCTGACAAAATGGGTATTTCTGTCACCTTCATGGCAAAATACCATGAAGACCGTGCAGGTTCGAGTTGTCATATTCATATTAGTCTTTGGAAGGATGGCGAAAATGCCTTCGCAGGGAATCAAGCCTTTGGTCCAGTTCAAGGTTCTGATATTTTCAAATGGTTCTTAGGCGGTTGGATTAAAAATGTTTCTGATATAATGCCTTTTTATGCGCCTACTGTTAATTCTTACAAAAGATACGTCGATGGTTCATGGGCGCCGACACGCTTGGCTTGGAGCTACGACAATCGTGCGGCAGGTTTTCGAGTAGTTGGAAAAGGCAAAAGCTTAAGGATAGAGTGTAGAATCCCAGGTGCGGACTGTAATCCTTATTTAGCATTTGCCGCATCTTTAGCTTGCGGATTGGATGGTATTAAAAATCAAATAGAACCGCCTGCCATTTTTGAAGGAGATGTTTATTCTGCTAAAAATCTTCCAAGTGTTCCTCGTTCTTTAGCGGAAGCTACGGAGCAGTTTGCGAATAGTGATTTTGCTAAAAATACTTTTGGAGAAGCTGTGGTAGAACATTATACGCACCATTTTAAAATGGAACAAAATGCTTATAATAAGGCGGTTACTGATTGGGAAAGAAAAAGATATTTTGAAAGAATTTAATGTAATAAGAGAAGTCAGATGACAGACCATTCGCTATGCCTGCTTGTCGGCAGACAGGCTCATTGTCAGATCGTTTCACTGTCAGATAATCTGATAATTTCTGATTTTAAAAATCAAAAAAAATGCGTTTAAAAAATAAAGTTGCCCTAATTACGGGCGGAAGTAGTGGAATTGGTAAGGAAAGTTCCTTGCTATTTGCCAAAGAAGGTGCAAAAGTTGTTGTTGTTGACATCAATGAAAAAGATGGTCAAATCACGGTTGAAAAAATTATAGCTGCAGGAGGCGAAGCTGTTTTTTGTAAAGCCGATGTATCCAAAGCGGAAGATTGTGCAGCGATGGTAAACCTTGCCAAAACGCAGTTTGGAGGTTTACATATCTTATTCAACAATGCAGGCATTATGCACAGCGACGATGGAGATAGTCAGTCAACAGAAGAAGATGTTTGGGACTTGACTATGAATGTAAATGTCAAAGGTGTGTTTTTTGGTTGCAAATATGGGATACCACTCATGAGAGAATCTGGTGGCGGTTCGATTATAAATACCGCTTCTTTTGTCGCACACTTAGGAGCAGCAACGCCTCAATTGGCTTATACAGCGAGCAAAGGAGCAGTACTTTCGATGTCAAGAGAATTGGCAGTGATTCATGCTCGGGAAGGTATTCGAGTGAATGCACTTAGTCCTGGTCCATTGAGAACAGAATTATTAATGAAGTTTTTGAATACCGAAGCAAAAAAACAACGTCGTTTGGTTCATGTGCCAATGGGTAGGTTTGGAGAAGCAAAGGAAATGGCAAAAGCTGTTTTGTTTTTGGCTTCCGATGATTCTTCTTATATGACAGGAACCGAATTTTTAGTGGACGGCGGAATTACCGCAGCATATGTTACGCCAGAATAATTAATCTTGAATACAATGAAAAATACTTTTCAAGTTATATCTCCGATAGATAATTCGGTCTATTTAGAAAGAGAATTAGCGAATAACGACGCTATTGAAAAAACATTAGCAGCAGCTAAGCAAGCTCAAAAAGGTTGGCAACAAACAACTATTGCGCAACGAGCAGCTATTTGTCAAAAAGTAGTCGAATATTTTTTGCAAAATGCCGATGCTATTGGCGAAGAATTGACTTGGCAAATGGGAAGACCTATTCGCTATTCGTCTTTTGAAATTACCAAAGGTCTTCGAGAGCGAGCGAATTATATGATTGAGATTGCCGAAGAAGCGTTGGCAGATGTGACTGTTCCTGAAATAGCTGGCTTTCAGCGCTATATTAAACGAGAAGCTTTAGGAACCGTTTTAGTACTTGCACCTTGGAATTATCCATATCTGACTTCTGTCAATGCCATTATTCCTGCAATCATGGCAGGAAATACCGTAATATTAAAACATTCTGACCAAACACCGCTTTGTGCAGAACGTTATGCGCAAGCTTTTAAATATGCGAATGCTCCCAAAGGTGTTTTCCAATATCTACACATCAATCATGACCAAGTTGCAGCAATTGTAAAAGATGAGCGAATTGACTTTGTAGCATTTACAGGTTCTGTAAATGGTGGAAAAGCAGTTCAGCAGGCGATTGGTAATCGTTTTGTTGGTGCTGGTTTTGAATTAGGTGGCAAAGATCCTGCTTATGTTCGGGCGGATGCCAACTCAGAAC
>CAZMEH010000667.1:0-2314 GCA_964564885.1 uncultured Saprospiraceae bacterium
AAACCACCAGCGTCTTATGCTGCTGGTTGGCATGACCGAAAAAACAAAATACCTGCTAGTCCGAAAGCCTTATTCAAGATTGCCAGTATCGGCAAGTTATATGTCGCTGTTGCTATTACTAAATTAGTTAATGACGAACGTTTATCTTTGGATAATACGCTCGCTGATTACTTCCCTGAATTGGTAGGAAAAATTGAACATGCAGAAAAAATAACCTTGAAATTAATGGTGCAGCATCGAAGTGGTATTCCAAATTATTTCGAACATCCTACTTTTTGGGACAATCAACCATATAGCCTTGAAGAGTTACTAGAATTAGCTATTGAAATGCCCGCTAGTTTTGAACCAGATGAGGATTATGGCTATTCAAATACTAATTATTTATTGCTTTCTAAGCTCATTGATAAAGTAGTGGGTTATAGTCATGATCAATATATTAAGGAAGAAATTTTGATACCTCTCCAGCTCAATAATACTTTCAGTTCGCTTAACGAAGTGAATATAGACGATGTAATGAGTGGCTATTACGTTGGTGATGAGGAAGATTTTAAGAGTAGAGAACAAGGAATGTTAGCAACCGCAGAGGATGTGAGTATATTCCTAAGGGCATTAAACGATGGTTCAGTCTTTAATGAAGGAGAACAGGAAATTTATTCCTCGATTTACGTCTACGAACATACAGGTTTGACTTTTGGCTATCAGAGTATTGCAAAGTATCACAAAGATATCGACACGGTTATTATTCAATTTAATAATACAACTAATTATAATGGATATAACTGGAATTTAGCAGAAATCATGTATAGCCGAATAATAAAAATAGTGCGTAATAGAAAAAGCTCCTAATGGAGTATTACAGTAGGCAGTAGGCAGTAAGCAAAATATCAATTATTTAGGGTTTAGAAGACTAACATAAGGAAATGCCCTCACTCGAATCAGTATAAAACTATTCATTGTAATTTATAATTCCCAAGTATTCGAGATAACCGACAATGTAAATGCAAGCAATTGAAAGCTGCAACTGATATTTGTGTATAACTACAATTCATAACGAGCAGTGTTTTAGTTACCTTTGCATGAGCGAATAAAAATAGGCTTTGGAAAGCACTACGCATATTCAAGCAATATAAAACAATTCAATGTCAAGAATAAAGGAAGCAGTCATAAAACAAATAGCCCGAGAAATAGCCATTGGCAACACTTGTTATCTTCATAGGACTAATAAAAAAGTCACAACCATTGACCATTCAACGGAAGATACAAAGTTGATAGCGGCTCAAGAGCAAACTCAAGCTAAATTAGAACGAGTAATAGACAGTTATATAAAAATAGAAAAGCTGAGTGCCGACGAGCAACTGGTCATCATGAAGGATTTTATAGAAGAGGTAGGTGATAGATCTGCTCGTAGAGAAGTATCAAACGCCTTAAATCGAAAGAATCCTGTTCGGAATTTTAACCAAGTCATGGAAGGCGATTTAGAGTTGAATTCACACTGGAGGCGTTTTAATAATAAAGAATATCAGCGATGGGTTTTTAATTTTATTGCGGATGGCTATCATTATTTACGACAACAGCAACAAATATAGATTCGCTGACTCGCTTGTGAGATTCCAAAGAACCGATATTTTAAGTGTACTTAAAATATCGGTTCTTTCATTAATCTTTATTCCCAGCTTGCGTAACGTTATGAAATGTTGGCAAATACTCCGTAATGCTACCCGCACCTTTTTTATTAATTTTGAAAGTCACATCCTTTGTTGTGGTAAATAACAGAACAGAAGAAAAAGACTTTCTCAGGTGTGGTTTCAAAACCAAAAAAGCTTCTTCTAAGCTAAGTTCCTGTTCTATATCATCCGTATCTTTAGACCTATAGCGCAATTTCAGTAAGACCTTAAAGTCATTTTCAGAATAAATTGGTCTGACAAATATATTTCTCAAGTTAGGCTTACCAATGGTCTTTGCCATGGTTAACTTGGCAAAACGCTCTTCTTCAACACTTTCTTTTACTTGTTCCCAGAAAAGAACAAATACATCTTCATATGGCATAAACTAACGATTGATTATAAAATAATTCGGTATTTCAAAAGTAACACAAATAATTCAATTCATAAATTCAAATGTATCTTCATCGCTATTTTATCAAAAAAATAAATAAGGAACAACAGCCAATAGGCGGTAAAAGGTAATAGGCAAATAGGTATTAAAATATACAAGTGAGATACCTTTCGTTTGAACCAACATAGTTATCTATTTCGTATATTGCTCTTGATAAGTTGTCAAGGCACACCGCCGAAACCATTGTTGTTGTTAAATA
>CAZMEH010000668.1:0-1691 GCA_964564885.1 uncultured Saprospiraceae bacterium
GCAGAAATACCGCCTTTCGCTTCAATTATAAGATTAATAGCTTTCGTCATTGATACATCGTCTACTCCAATACAAATAATATTATGAGAATCATGTCCAACAGAAGAAGCAATCGCTCCATTCTTTAAACCAAAGTTTTTAATAAAAGAAATAGATGGCTTTGCGTTTATATTGTAACGATTAACAACCGTAATCTTTAAAATATCTCTACTTATATCACTAACATTTAAGCCATTTTCTACTTTTGCTTTTAAATTCAAGCGATTAGTAATTAATTCTCCGTCAATAACTTCAATGACCGGAATAATTTCAGTCGTATTTTTTTGTTTAAATTCGTTTTCTGCTTTCTTTTCAACCTTAAAATTATTTGGATGCAAACTTGGAATATTATGTAATAACGACTTACCGTTTTGAGCTACGTGCTGCCCCTTGATATATGTATTTGTTACATTAAAGGAATTTAAATTATCAATTGTAATGAAATCAGCATCATCTCCTACTCTAAGTTGTCCTACATCAAGGTTGTAATGTTTTATGGGATTTAAACAGGCTACTTGTAAGACTTTAAATAGATCTAAGCCTTTATTTAAAGCTCGTTTGACAAGTTCGTTTATATGTCCCTCGATTAAACTATCGGGATGTTTATCATCGGAACAAAACATTATATTCAAATAATCGGTGTCTAATAACTCGATAAGCGCTTCAAAGTTCTTAGCCGCACTTCCTTCCCGAATTATAACTTTCATCCCATTATCTAATTTGTTTCGTGCTTCATCGTAAGTAAAACATTCATGGTCAGTCGTTATTCCTGCATCTATATATTGTTTAGCTTGTTCTCCAAGTAGTCCCGGTGCATGTCCGTCAACAGGTTTGTTATATTTTTGAGCTAAACGAATCTTTGAAATGACCTCTAAATCCTTGTTCAAGACACCAGGCCAATTCATCATTTCAGCTAAATATAATATTTCAGGTTTTTGTAATAAATAATCGACATCACTTGCTGTTATTGAAGCACCAGAAGTTTCAAAACTTGTAGCAGGTACACAAGATGGAGCACCAAAATAGAACTTAAACGGACTAAGTTTACTATTTTCTATCATAAACTCAACACCTTTAACACCAAGTACATTACCAATTTCGTGCGGGTCGGAAACGGTCGCAACTGTTCCATGTGCTACAGCTAATCGAGCAAATTCGGTAGGCGTTAGCATAGAGCTTTCTATATGGACATGAGCATCTATAAAACCTGGTAAAATGTATGGTAAATTATTAATATTTTCATTTAAACGCTTTATAGACTCTATTTTATTTTTCTTTACAACAATGGATGCGTTATATATTTCTCTATTTTTTATATCGATTAATTTACCGTTAACTATCATTATTTATTTTTTTAATCTGAAAATTATATATTTAATATTAGCAACTACTCCGTTTTAAAACCACACATAAAAAATAAAGCAGTTCATTAAAAACTAGGAAATAAAAATAAAAAAGCAGATAATATTTGTACTACTAAAAAACAAATATCATAAACACTTGCGAATGAAAAACCTTTATAGAGCGGTATAAACCGTTTATTTGATTTGGTAAGCAACCCAGCGGAAATACCCTAAAAGGGATTAATATGAGTGATTTTACCTGTAAAATGATAAGTAAAGATAGCTCAAATTTACCAAATTTAGGTAGTG
>CAZMEH010000669.1:0-12491 GCA_964564885.1 uncultured Saprospiraceae bacterium
GGTTCTGTAACACCACACGCTAAATTCAAAGCAGAAGTTTATGTTTTGAAAAAAGAAGAAGGTGGTCGTCATACTCCATTCCATAACAACTATCGTCCACAGTTTTATGTAAGAACTACAGATGTAACAGGTACAATTAATTTACCTGATGGTGTTGAAATGGTAATGCCAGGTGATAACTTAACAATACATGTTGAATTACATCAGCCAATTGCATTAAACGTAGGTTTACGATTTGCAATACGTGAGGGTGGTAGAACAGTAGGTGCTGGTCAGGTAACTGAAATTATCGCCTAGTATTCTTTATATATACAACATAAAAATCAGACAAGAAAAATCTTGTCTGATTTTTATGTCTATGCGGGTATAGCTCAGTTGGTAGAGCAGTGGTCTCCAAAACCAAAGGTCGGAAGTTCAAATCTTTCTGCCCGTGCAATTTTAGATTATTAATATTATTTATTTAATAATTTATAAGTTCTGCATATTGTAGTTCATCCTAAATATTTTACAATTACTATGGATACAGTTAGAAGGTATTTCTCAGAAAGTTACAATGAGCTAGTAAATAAGGTAACTTGGCCGTCTTTAGGTGATTTGCAAAGCACAACAATAGTTGTACTTGTAGCATCTATGGTTATTGCTATAATCATAGGATTGATGGATGCAATTACTAATTTTTTGTTGCAAAATACAGTTTACTAGAAGATCATTATAACAATTAAGTCAAAATGGCAGAAGAAACAAGATGGTACTCACTTAGAGTGATAAGTGGTAAGGAGAGGAAAATCAAAGAGCGTCTTGATTTAGAGATCAGTCGTGAAGATTGGAGCCATATTATTACTCAAATTCTAGTTCCTACCGAAAAGGTTTACAAAATTAGGAATGGAAAAAAAGTGATACTTGAACGTAACATTTTGCCAGGCTATATATTAGTGGAAGCTGTTCCAAGTAGATTTTCTGGAGAAGTTATTCAGCATGTCAGTAGAATGCAAAATGTTATTCACTTCTTAGGCAAAACAAATCCTACGCCAATGCGTCAAGCTGATGCTAATCGGATGCTAGGAAAAGTTGATGCTTCTCAGGATGCTGATGAAGCAATGGTAGAACCATTTATCATCGGTGAAACTGTTAAAATTATCGATGGACCATTCAATGAATTTGTTGGTATTATTGAAGAAATTAACGAAGAGAAGAAGAAACTAAAAGTTATTGTGAAAATATTTGGACGAGGTACAGAGGTTGAGTTAAACTTCATGCAAGTTGAAAAACAACAATAATATTTAAATAGAATACTTAAATAGAAATTCGTTAGAATAATATTTAAATATTCAATAGGGAGTTCTCTTATTGCCGAGAACGTCATTACCTAATCTCAATCAGTTTTATATGAACTGTGTTGAACAAAAAATTTAAAATGGCAAAAGAAATAAAAGAATACGTTAAGTTACAGGCTAAAGGTGGAATGGCTAATCCTGCACCTCCTATCGGTCCTAAGTTAGGTGCAAAAGGACTTAACATCATGGAATTTTGTAAGCGTTTCAACGCTGCAACACAGGAAAAGAAAGGACAAGTAGTTCCTGTTGTAATTACAGTTTACACAGATAAGTCTTTTGATTTTGTTATCAAAACATCTCCAGCTGCTGTTCAGTTAATGGATGCTGCTAAACTTAAAGGTGGTTCTTCTGAGCCAAACCGTAATAAGGTTGGTAAGGTATCATGGGACGATGTTAAAGTGATAGCTGAAGACAAAATGGTCGACTTAAATGCTTTTACAGTAGAATCAGCTATGAAAATGGTTGCAGGTACTGCTAGAAGTATGGGTGTTACTGTTGAAGGCACTCCTCCATGGGAAGCTTAATATGGAATTGATGTAAAAATAAAATGAATACTTAGTATTCATTTTATTTTTATTTAATTAAAATATTTGAAGGGAGTTCCCTTTTGCCGGGAACGTCATTACCTCATCCCGACTTAATTATTTAAATATTAATGTCGGACAATCTATTTTATAATGGCAAGAGTTTCGAAAAAAAGAAAAGCAGCAAATGCTAAGGTCGAAAAGGATAAATTATATCCTGTACAAGATGCATTTGGTTTAGTAAAAGAAGTTTCTACATCTAAATTTGATGCTTCTGTAGATTTACACATTCGTTTGGGTGTTGACCCTCGTAAAGCTGATCAAGCATTACGTGGTACGGTTGCTTTACCTCACGGTACTGGTAAGTCTAAAAAAGTATTAGTATTCTGTACACCTGAAAAGGAACAAGAGGCATTAGATGCTGGTGCAGATTATGTTGGTTTAGATGAGTACATTACTAAGGTTCAAGGTGGTTGGACTGATGTAGACGTAGTTATCGCTATGCCTAATGTTATGGCTAAAGTTGGTCGTTTAGGTCGTGTTTTAGGTCCTAGAGGCTTAATGCCAAATCCAAAAACGGGTACAGTTACTGTCAATGTTGGTAATGCTGTAAAAGAAGTAAAGAAAGGTAAGATTTCTTTTCGTGTCGATAAATATGGTATTATTCATGCTTCAATTGGTCGTGTATCATTTACACAAAGTCAATTGCTAGACAACGGGATGGAATTATTAATGACTTTGTTGAAGATGAAACCAGCATCAGCAAAAGGAATTTATATGAAATCTGTAACCATAGCTCCTACAATGGGTGTAGGTGTTAAAATTGATCCTAAAACTGTCAAAGTTCCTAAGTAATTTTGATCTAGGGTTTATTTTTAAATCAACAAAAATTTAAGCGATGACGAAAGCAGAAAAAACCGCTTTAATCGAAACACTAACAGATAAATTAAGCAACTCAAAATTTTTCTATATCACTGATTACAGTTCTATGACTGTTGAGCAGATGAATAACTTTAGAAGAAAATGTTTTGAGCAAGGTGTTGAATATAAGGCGGTAAAGAACAGTTTAATTAAAAAGGCACTATCAAGAGTTGATGAAACAGCTTACGAAGGTCTTTATGAAACACTGAAAGGTTCTTCAGCTATTATGTTTTCTGAAGAAGGTAAGACACCAGGTTCTATCTTAAAGGAATTCAGAAAAGATAGTGAATTGCCACTTTTAAAAGGAGCCTATATTGATTCTGATATATTCTTAGGTGATGACAGTATTAATGTCTTAGCTAAGTTAAAATCAAAGTCAGACTTAATTGGCGAAATTGTTGGATTATTACAATCTCCAATGACTACCTTAATGGGACAATTGAACTCAGGAGGAAGTACAATTCATGGTTTATTACAAACTATAGGAGAGAAGGAGGAAGCATAATCCAAATATAGAATTATACTTTTATGGTTTTCAGACAATGAAATAAGTAAGAATATAAACATATTTTGGCTTCCAACAGGTTAACCTCTTATTTTAAGAGAGTAACCGAAATTTATATAGAGTAATAAAAGTTACGATTTATTATTCGTTAAATCATTTTTTTTAATTTTTTCAAAAGTTCATAGCAATGGCTGATTTGAAAGCATTAGCGGAAACGCTTGTAAACCTAACAGTTAAAGAAGTTAGTGAGTTAGCAACAATTTTAGAAGACGATCACGGTATCAAGCCAGCAGCAGCAGCAGTTGTAGCAGGTCCAGGTGGTGCAGGTGGCGCAGAAGAAGAAGCGGCTCAGACTGAATTCGACGTAATTTTAACTTCAGCAGGTGCTGGTAAGTTGAAAGTTGTTAAAGAATTGAAAGGATTATTGGGATTAGGATTGAAAGAAGCTAAAGCATTAGTTGATTCAGCTCCAGCTCCAGTAAAAGAGAAAGTTAGCCAAGACGAAGCTAATGCGTTGAAAGAAACATTAGAAGGTTTAGGTGCATCTATCGAAATTAAGTAATATTTAGAAATATTTGATTTATTGCGAACAAAACGCACAACATAGATGTCTTTGTATAGGCTTAGTTATAATTAGCTAAGCCTATACCCATATATATATGTTTTGTGATTTGTCTAATTTAGGGAACGTTTCTAATTGTTTCAGCGTTCTGATATATTAGATAAGTTCAAAACATAGCAATAAGTTAAAACCTTATAGAATTTAGAACCTCACGAAAGACATTTGTAGGATTTTACTTTGGTAAAGCTACAATTCTTTATTATCCAAGTCAAAATAAAGAGAAATACATGAGTACAAACAGTGCCGTTCAGCAGCCTGGAAAAATTGTGGGAAAACGTATTAATTTTAGAAAAATTAAGCGTTTCACTCCTTACCCTGACTTTCTTGAGATACAGCTAAAATCATTTACAGAGTTCTTTCAACTTGAAACAACTCCTGAGAACAGAGAAAAAGAAGGACTTTATCGAGTATTCATGGAAAATTTTCCTATCACCGATGCTCGTAACATATTCGAATTAGTATTCTTGGACTATTTTATTGACCCGCCTCGTTACTCTATGGAAGAGTGTATGGAGCGTGGTTTGACGTATAGTGTACCATTGAAAGCTAAATTGAGATTGTCTTGTAACGACGAAGAACACGTTGATTTCAAAACAATCATTCAAGATGTTTTCTTAGGTAATATTCCCTATATGACTCCTAAGGGTACATTTATTATCAATGGAGCAGAACGTGTTATCGTTTCTCAGTTGCACCGTTCACCTGGTGTATTCTTTGGTCAGAGTTACCACCCGAATGGTACTAAAATCTATTCGGCTCGTGTAATTCCGTTCAAAGGTGCTTGGATGGAATTTGCTACGGACATTAATACAGTGATGTATGCTTATATTGACCGTAAGAAAAAATTCCCTGTTACCACTTTATTACGTGCAATTGGTTTTGACACGGATAAAGCTATCCTTAGTATCTTCGACTTAGCCGACGAAGTAGAAATAAATCGTCCGAATCTTGAAGCATCAATTGGTAGAAAATTGGCTGCAAGAGTTCTTCGTAGTTGGACAGAAGATTTCGTAGATGAAGATACAGGAGAAGTTGTAACAATTGAACGTAATGAGATTATCTTAGAACGTGATGTCATCTTGGATGAGCATAACATCGAAGATATCTTAGAGACTGAAATAGATTCAATTGTTTTACAAAAAGAAGATATTTCTGAGGATTACACTGTAATCTACAATACTTTGCAAAAAGACCCTTCTAGTTCTGAATTAGAAGCGGTTCAACATATATATAGACAGCTTAGAGGTACTGATCCACCAGATGAAGAAACAGCTCGTGGTATTATTGATAAGTTGTTTTTCTCTGACAAGAGATATAACCTAGGTGAAGTTGGTCGATATAAAATCAACCGTAAACTAGAGTTAACAACTGAAAAGACAAAATTAGTCTTAACTAAAGAAGACATCATTGAGATTGTCAAGTATTTAGTAAGATTGATGAATCAACGTGCGGAAATAGATGATATTGATCACTTGAGCAATCGTCGTGTTCGTACAGTAGGAGAACAATTGTATTCTCAGTTTGGTGTTGGTTTGGCTCGTATGGCTCGTACTATTCGTGAACGTATGAATGTACGTGATAACGAGGTATTTACGCCAGTTGATTTGATTAATGCTCGTACATTATCGTCAGTAATCAATTCATTCTTTGGTACAAGTCAGTTATCACAATTTGCGGATCAAACTAATCCTTTATCAGAAATTACGCACAAACGTCGTATTTCTGCACTAGGGCCTGGTGGTTTATCTCGTGAGCGTGCAGGTTTCGAGGTTCGAGATGTTCACTATTCTCACTATGGTCGTCTTTGTACGATTGAGACACCGGAGGGACCAAATATTGGTTTGATTTCTACACTTTGTGTACACGCTACTGTTAATAAGATGGGATTCTTGGAAACACCTTATCGTCCAGTAGTTGATGGTAAAGTGCAGTACGATGAAACACCAATTTCTTTGTCAGCAGAAGGAGAGGATTATAAAGTAGTTGCACAAGCTAACTCTGTTACAGATGAAGCTGGTGCATTCTCAACAGATAGAGTAAAATGTCGTGAACATGGTGATTTCCCTGTTTATGATGGTACTTCTATTGAATACATGGACGTTGCACCTAATCAGATTGTAGGTGTTTCAGCTAGTTTAATTCCATTTTTAGAGCACAACGATGCGAATCGTGCTTTGATGGGATCTAACATGCAACGTCAAGCAGTTCCAACTATTAAACCTCAAGCTCCGATTGTAGGTACAGGTATTGAAGCGCAAGTGGCAATAGATTGTCGTATGCTAATCAATGCGGAAGGTAGTGGTATTGTTGAATACGTAGATTCTAAAGAGATCGTTGTAAGATATGACAGAACTCGTGATGATGAATTAATTTCATTTGATGATGGTCGTAAGCATTACAAATTGACTAAGTTTAGAAGAACGAATCAAGGTACTTGTGTAAACTTGAAACCAATTGTTCGTAAAGGAAACCGTGTAAATACAGGTGATATTCTTTGTGAAGGTTACGCTACTCAAGATGGAGAATTGGCATTAGGTCAAAATCTATTAGTAGCTTACATGCCTTGGAAAGGATATAACTTTGAGGATGCGATTGTACTTTCTGAACGTGTAGTTCGTGAAGATGTATTTACATCATTACACATTGAGCATTTTGAATTAGATGTTCGTGACACGAAACTAGGTGAAGAGGAGTTAACTAATGATATTCCGAATGTAAGTGAGGATGCTACAAAAGATTTGGATGAGAATGGTATTATCCGAATTGGTGCAAGAATCAAAGCAGGTGATATTATCATTGGTAAGATTACACCTAAAGGTGAAACAGACCCAACACCAGAAGAAAAGCTATTAAGAGCAATCTTCGGTGATAAAGCTGGTGATGTAAAAGATGCTTCATTAAAAGCATCTCCTTCTACGAAAGGTGTTATCATCAACAAGCGTCTGTTTGCACGTGCAAAGAAAGATAAAGCACAGAAGGCTAAGGAAAAAGACGTTATCAAGAAAATAGAAGATGAACATAACAGCGTTGTCAGAGAGTTGAAAAATATCTTAATTGACAAGTTAATGTTACTTCTAGATGGTAAGGCTTCAGACGGAGTTAGAAGTGTATATAATGAAATATTATTGCCTAAAGGCGTGAAATTTGGACATCAAATATTACGTGAATTAGACTTTAGTTCAATTGATTATACAAATTGGACAGATGATGATCATACTAATGTATTGGTCAGAAAACTGTTACATAACTTTACAGTAAAAGTAAACGAAGAAATTGGTGCATTCAAGCGGGAAAAATTCAACATCAGTATTGGTGATGAATTGCCAGCAGGTGTATTGAAATTAGCAAAAGTTTACTTGGCTAAGAAACGTAAGTTGAAAGTAGGTGATAAATTAGCAGGACGTCACGGTAATAAGGGTATTGTTGCTCGTATCGTTCGCTATGAAGATATGCCATTCCTTGAAGACGGAACACCAGTTGATATTATTTTAAATCCATTGGGTGTACCTTCTCGTATGAATATCGGTCAGATTTTTGAAACCGTTTTAGGTTGGGCTGGTCAGAAATTAGGAATGAAGTTCGCAACACCAATCTTTGATGGAGGAACTTTAGCAGAGGTTAATCACTTTGTTCAAGCAGCAGGTTTACCAGCTTATGGTCAGTCTTACCTGTTTGATGGTGACACAGGTGACCGTTTTCACCAGAAAGCAACTGTTGGTGTATCTTACATGTTGAAATTGTCACACATGATTGAAGATAAGATGCACGCACGTTCAATCGGACCTTACTCATTGATTACACAACAGCCATTAGGTGGTAAAGCACAGTTTGGTGGTCAGCGTTTTGGTGAGATGGAAGTTTGGGCACTTGAGGCTTATGGAGCATCTAATATTCTTCGAGAATTGCTTACTATTAAATCAGATGATATTAATGGTAGAGCGAAAGCTTACGAAGCAATTGTTAAGGGTGATAATTTACCTAGACCAGGTATTCCAGAATCATTCAATGTATTGGTTCATGAATTGAGAGGTCTTGCTCTTGAGGTAAAATTTGATTAAATCAATTTTTAGTTGGCAGTTATCACTCAATAACTGCCAACTATTAATCATATAATTTCTGTATTTATGCCTTTTAGAAAAAATAATACACAGTTAAATTCAGATTTTAGCAGTATTTCTATCAGCTTGGCTTCTCCTGATGATATTCTGGAACGCTCTTACGGTGAGGTACTCAAACCAGAAACTATCAATTACCGTTCTTACAAACCAGAACGTGATGGTTTATTCTGCGAACGCATCTTTGGTCCTGTTAAGGATTATGAATGCTATTGTGGAAAATATAAGCGAATCCGCTACAAAGGAATTGTATGCGATCGCTGTGGTGTAGAGGTAACAGAGAAAAAAGTACGTCGTGAACGTATGGGACACATCCGTTTGGTTGTTCCTGTTGTACATATATGGTTTTTTAAATCGCTTCCAAACAAGATTGGTTACCTTTTAGGTTTATCATCTAAGAAATTGGAAACGATTATTTATTATGAGCGTTATGTGGTCATTCAGCCAGGTGTTAAGGAAACTGACGGTGTTGGTAGAATGGACTTGTTGACAGAAGAAGAGTTTCTTGAGATATTAGATACACTTCCGAAGGACAATCAAATGCTAGATGATGATGATCCTAATAAGTTCATCGCTAAGATGGGAGCAGAGTCTGTTAGAGACTTGTTAGCTCGTTTAGATCTTGATCAATTGTCTTATGACTTACGTCATCAAGCAGCAAATGAAACATCTCAACAACGTAAATCAGAGGCTTTAAAGCGTTTGAGAGTAGTTGAAGCGTTCCGTGATGGACAAACTCGTATGGAAAATCGTCCAGAATGGGCAATTATCCAATACTTACCAGTTATTCCACCAGAATTGCGTCCGTTAGTACCATTAGATGGTGGTCGTTTCGCAAGTTCTGATTTAAATGACTTGTATCGCCGTGTTATTATCCGTAATAATCGTTTGAAACGTTTATTAGAGATTAAAGCACCAGAAGTGATTTTGAGAAATGAGAAAAGAATGCTTCAAGAAGCAGTTGACTCATTATTCGATAATTCACGTAAGTCAAATGCTGTAAAAGCAGAAGGTGGTCGTGCTTTGAAATCTTTAAGTGATATTCTTAAAGGTAAACAAGGACGTTTCCGTCAGAATTTACTAGGTAAACGTGTTGATTACTCTGGTCGTTCTGTAATTGTTGTAGGACCTACATTGAAATTACATGAATGTGGTTTACCGAAAGGTATGGCAGCTGAGTTATTCAAGCCATTTATCATTCGTAAGCTAATTGAGCGTGGTATAGTTAAGACGGTTAAATCTGCTAAGAAATTAGTAGATAGAAAAGACCAGATAATTTGGGAAATCCTTGAAAATATATTGAAAGGTCACCCAATTATGCTTAACCGTGCACCAACATTGCACCGTTTATCTATTCAATCATTTCAACCGAAATTGATTGAAGGTAAAGCAATTCAATTGCATCCATTAGTATGTGGTGGTTTTAACGCCGATTTTGATGGTGATCAGATGGCGGTACACGTACCGTTGAGTCATGCTGCGATTTTGGAAGCACAAGTATTGATGCTTTCTGCACATAACATGTTGAATCCTCAGAATGGTACTCCAATTACCAATCCTTCACAGGATATGGTATTAGGTTTATACTATATTACTAAGGGTAGAGACGAAGGAAAAAGTTACGGTCGATTTTATTCTCCGGAAGAAGTCATCATTGCATGGAACGAAGGAAGAGTAGGAATCGCTAATCATATTGAAGTACGTGTTTTTGTATTGAATGATGAGGAAGTACTAGAGCGTAGATTAGTTAAAACTACGGTTGGTCGAGTTATTTTCAATCAAGTTGTTCCAGAATCAGTTGGATATATCAATGACTTATTGACGAAGAAACAAATTAGAAAAGTAATTGCTAGAGTATTAGCAAGAACGGATCAAGTTGTTACTACTCAATTCTTGGATGATGTGAAAAACTTAGGTTTTTATTGGTCATTCAAAGGAGGTTTATCTTTTAACTTAGGTGATTTAATTACACCGACAGGAAAAGAGGAAACATTGAGTGAAGCACAGGCTGCTGTTGATGAGATTTGGGAACACTATAACATGGGATTCATTACGAATAACGAGCGTTATAACCAAATCATTGATAAGTGGACTTCTGCCGATAATTCAATCACAGAAACATTGATGAAAGAGATTGCAGAACATAAAAACGGATTTAACTCTGTTTATATGATGCTACACTCTGGAGCTCGTGGTTCTAAGCAGCAAATTAAGCAGCTTTGTGGATTGCGTGGACTGATGGCAAAACCTCGTAAATCAGGTGATAAAGGTGGAGCTATTATTGAAAATCCAATTTTGGCGAATTTCGTTGATGGACTTTCAGTATTAGAGTATTTCATCTCTACGCACGGTGCTCGTAAAGGTCTTGCCGATACAGCATTGAAAACAGCTGATGCAGGTTACTTGACACGTCGTTTGGTAGATGTATCTCAAGATGTAGTTATCAATGAAGATGATTGTGGTACACTTCGTGGTATTCAAACGACTGCATTGAAAGAGAATGATAAGATTATTCAAGATTTATCTGATAGAATCGAAGGTCGTTTCATTTTAGATGATGTTGTTGATCCACAAACGCAAGAATTAATCCTTGAAGCTGATACTTATATTTCAAGAGAATTAGCAGAGAAGATTGAGAATGCTGGTATAGAAGAAGTTATTATCCGTTCAGTATTTACTTGTGAAGCACAAAGAGGTGTTTGTAAGAAATGCTACGGTAAAAATATGGCAACTAACCGTATGTCAGAGGATGGTGATGCCGTAGGTATCATTGCTGCTCAGTCTATTGGTGAGCCAGGTACACAGTTGACACTTCGTACATTTCACGTTGGTGGTGTGGCGTCTCACGCTGCTGCCGAAAACAAATTGATTGCTAAGTTTGATGGTATTCTTGAATTTGACGGTCTTAAGACTGTTACAAGTCAGGATACGGAAGGAAATGATATTAATGTTGTATTAACTCGTGCTGCGGAACTTAAAATCTTGGATAAAGGTAGTAAGCAACGTACACTTTCTAGTGCACATATCCCTTATGGTGCTACATTGTATCTGAAAGACGGTAAAAACGTTAAGAAAGGTGATATCATTTGTGAATGGGATCCATATAATGCGGTAATTATCTCTGAATTTGGTGGTACAGTTGAGTTTGATGCATTTGTTGAAGGACAGACATTCCGTTCTGAGATAGATGAGCAAACAGGTCGTAGCCAAAAAATGATTATAGAATCTAAAGGTAGAAAACGTCAGATTCCTATCATCAGAATTGTTGATGGTACAGGCGAAACACTACGTAGCTATAATATGCCAGTGGGAGCAAACGTTGCTGTTCAAGAAGGACAGGATGTAGTTCCAGGTGCACATTTAGTAAAGATTCCTCGTCAGTTAGGTAAGATTCAGGATATTACGGGTGGATTACCACGTGTAACTGAATTGTTTGAAGCGAGAAATCCTTCAAGTCCTGCCGTTGTTTCTGAAATTGACGGTATCGTTAGTTTTGGTAAAATCAAACGTGGTAATCGGGAGGTTATCGTTACAGCAAAGAATGAAGAGCGTCGTAAATACTTAGTAGGTCTTTCAAGACACATTCTTGTACAAGAAGGTGACTTCGTTAGAGCGGGTATGAAATTATCTGATGGTGCGATTTCTCCTCGTGATATTTTAAGTATCAAAGGACCATTTGCAGTACAACAGTACTTAGTGAATGGTGTTCAAGAGGTATATCGTTCTCAAGGTATTACGATTAACGATAAGCACGTTGAGGTTATCGTTCGCCAAATGATGAAGCGAGTTCAAATCGCCGATTCTGGTGATACTACTTTCTTAGAAGGTGAAGCGGTAGAACGTCTTGATTTCTTCAAAGAGAATGATGAGATTTATGACAAAAAGATTATTACAGAAGAAGGCGAGTCTACTAATCTAGCCGCTGGTCAAGTAGTAACTTTACGTCAAATCAGAGAAGAAAATTCATTCTTACGTCGTAATGATAAGACATTGGTTCAGTACCGTGACTCTATTCCTGCAACGTCTTCGCCAATCCTTCAAGGTATTACAAAGGCTTCTTTGGGTACTAAGAGTTGGATTTCAGCGGCTTCATTCCAGGAAACTACTAAAGTATTGAGTACCGCAGCAATTGGTGCGAAACTTGATTTCTTGAAAGGTTTGAAAGAGAATGTAATCGTTGGTAAGAAAATACCAGCAGGTACAGGTAATCGTCGTTATAATAAGCTTTATGTCGCTGACAAAGGTGCTTATGATAACATAATTGAGAGAGAAACTATTAGTTCTGGCTATATGTAGTCTTAGCTTTAATAGTATAAATATAGAGAAAGGGAAAGTGCAATATTGTGCTTTCCCTTTTGTTGTTTTAGCTCCTCAATTAGTTGCATCAGACAAGATGCAGCAATACTAGATTTCTCATTGTTATTAATTTTAGGAATTAAAAAATCATGGTTTAGTAGAAACGTTCGTAGT
>CAZMEH010000670.1:0-1660 GCA_964564885.1 uncultured Saprospiraceae bacterium
CGAAAAGTTAGAAGAGATTAAGGCTAAAATGAATGGTTAATTATTATGTTTTTTTATAGGTAAAATGCGAATAAAAAATACAGAGACACAGAGGTGCGGAGTTAAGCAATTGAATTGCAGCACTAACTTTCTCCGTACCTCTGTGTCTCTGTGTTTTTTATTCGCATTTTATCTATAAAAAAACATAATAATTAACCATTCATTTTAGCCTTAATCTCTTCTAACTTTTCGTTATTAATTTTAGCTTTAATGATGCGTCGAATTTCATACGTTTTTTCATTTTCATCAAACGTTCTAACCTCTATTTGCTTGATAAAACCAAGACTTTCCACACTATTAATATAAGTATCAAAACGACTAAGTAATTTGACTTTATCTGCTTTATCTTCAAAAAATAGCTCTATTCTATCTTTCAATTCAGCATTTGTGATAAACAATTTTCTATTGTCCGTATTTTGAACATCGAACTCTTCAATCGCTTCTCGAAGTACCACTAACAATAAAGTGACTTCATAAGAAAGCGGCATACGACGCACCAAACGTGGTACTTTTTGCCCTTCGTATTCATCAGGTTGACTCAAAAAAGCAAATCCATCTTGCTCATTCAAGTGTAGCTGAACACCAATAGTTCCAAAGTATTTACGAATTTGATGTTGAAAAGAAAGGAGTTCTTGCCAAGTTTTGCGGTCATCGTCATAAATGACTGTTTGGAACAATTTGACAATAATTGGTGCGTAAGATGGAATGGTTGTATTGGTTTCCATAGACAGGATTTACAGGATTAACAGGATTTGCCAATCACTTTTATTTTTTCACAAAAATAACAATTTTCTTATTTTTTATAAAAAAACATTGGTTTGTACAATTCGATAATGACACTCTTAAGTTGCTGTGATTATTTTTTATCAATAATTTTTGCGCTAACATTAGCAACAATTTAACAATTATTGCAATATACTTACGCTCTATAAAAGACGACTTTAGGCAAAGTAATTCTCTTTTTAGTTTGTGTCTCTTCGTGCAGCCAGGGTATCATTTCCTTGTTGTTCGTTTCGATTTTGTGTTGTTCTAATTTGGAAGCAATGGAAAAATAAGTAATAACTTCTGCTAATCCGTTTTGAATAGGATAGGATTTGATAACTTCTGAAAAGGTAATAGAGGATTGTTTTTCTAATAATTGAGCAATATTATTTTCCAGTTCTTGACGATTCATCTCGAACTGGTCAAACAAGATGCCCAAATTAGCATTTTCAATCTTAGAGCTTCCAACTTCGGTAGGTTGATTGCGAAAATTAGCAGTTTGCGGAGGATTACCTAGCGGTCTGTCTAACGACATATCTATTTCGGGCAAACCTTCTATTTCTATAAAATGACGCTTGCCAGCAAATTTGCCGACCTTTTGTAACGCCAAATGTTTAATGCCATTGATAATTTCGGTCGTTCTACGGCGTTCCGTAAAATTCCCTTCGGCTAGAATTCGACTGAGTTTATCGGCTAGTAAATGATTAGAGTTAATCACTTTTTGACCTGCATTATGCAAATATATTTTGATGCGTCGCAAGAAATTATCTGCTTCTCCGATGTTTCGTTCACGAAGCAATTCATAAGTGTAACGAATCATTTCCATGAGTTCATCTTGCTTATTATCAGCAATCAAAAA
>CAZMEH010000671.1:0-4978 GCA_964564885.1 uncultured Saprospiraceae bacterium
AATGTAACTATTTGAAGATCAATAAATTAATTTAATTATTGCAATACTTCAAGAGATTGTATTTAGTAATTGAGATACATTTTTATAATATATATATATTATAACGCTAGGTTAATGTCGCTTTACGAAAATAAACATTTGTTTCATTTTGGGATTAATTATTCATTTTGAGATTTATTCTATATTTTATGCTTGTTTTTGCACAAATACAAAACCTCCCGCTCACCACGACCTAAGCCAAAACGCTGTTGTTCCGCTTCGCTAAAAGTCAACCGATAATCCAAACGCTCCACTTCAAAGCCTTCTTTCGCCAAGCGTTGACCAAAATCCATTCCGTGCAAACGAGTCAAATCATCTTCACCGTAATTTTTCAATCGCTCCGCTGGCGTTTTGACCGTTGGGTTTTCATAAGTTTCTTTATTATTAATATCAATCACCGTCATTATAATCGCCAAACCATCAGGCGAAAGGACTCTTTTCATTTCTTGAATAGCTTTCGGTTCGTCGGGAACGTGTCCGAGAACGTGAGAACAGATAATTAAGTCAAAAGTATTTTTCTTGTAAGGAATATCCGTAATGTCCACTTGATAATCGGCTAATTGCGGATTTAAGTCAACACCGAAATAACTAATATTCGATAATGTTTTGAAGCGTTTTTCTAACGTTCGTTCTGGCGCAAAGTGTAAAACCTTCCAATGACGTTTAGTAATTTCTAACTTCTTTTCCAAATACATCCAAAGTACTCGATTGCGTTCCAAGGAATTACATCTTGGACAAATCGCATTTTCCCGTTCTTCATTACCGTAAGCCAGAAATTCAGAAAATTCATTTCCACAGCAATTACACTCGACCGCACTTCCTTTGTATTTCAATGCTCGAAATTGAAATAGGAAAAAATGGAAATCGTTGCGTTGTCTTTCTGAGAAAACTCTTTTATATATTGCTTTTAACATTTTTGTTACTTGTTATTCGTTGATTAGTTATTGGTGTTTGCTTCTTTTATCTGCATAATATTACTTCTGCGGTTTAAAACGTGTTTTCTCATTATTCGCTTAATTAAATAATAAAAATAAGCTGCCCTAGTCAAAGTCAGCGCAGAATAATTTGTTTCCTCCATTGGAAAACGATGTAAATGATTATCAAATTCATCTAACTTCAAACCGCTCGTCCCAAATGAAATATCCATTTGATTATTCATTTTATAAAAAAAGTCTTTGCTCAACATATCGCTGCTAAACGGAAAAGCAAAACTACGAATATCATTTTCAAAATGTTCCTCAACGTATTCTAAACTTTCGCTAGTTTGGCGAATTTGTTCCTCAAAATTAATGTCTTTATAATAAGGATGGTCAACACTATGTGCGCCAATATGAAAATCATCCGCTTGTAAATACTCAATTTCAGCTGATGTCATATACGGCTTTTCAGAATCCAAAAACTGCTCGAAATCAATAGCTAAAATAATAGCTACATTATCTAAAACGGCTTGTTGAATGTATTTAACAAGTTTTAGAGATTCGATAATAGAAACAGCATACAATTGCGCATTAGTTAAAGTCTCTTTAATATCTTGTACTTGATGATTAGAAACATCATTTGTTTTTAAATGATGAATAATCAAACTAATCTTATGTCGATAAAACAAAGATTTATTATCAACAAAGTCATTATTTATAAAAAAACTCGCAGGAATATTTCTTTCTTTTAAAATAGGTACAATCGTTTCAATACAATCTCGCATACCATCATCAAAGGTTAAATGAAAAGACGGTTCAGTAATTCGTTCTTTATGTTGAACGTGATTTAATACTTCTTCTATCGAAACAGGTTTGAAGTGTTTTAATAGGAAATCTAAATCCTGTTTGAATTGAGTTGTATTTTTAAGGGTGTAAAGCTGTTCAACATGTGGCAATGATTTATCTGAAATGGTATGATAGAAAGGTAAGAACAATAATTGCTCGCTTTCTTCAATCAACTGCTGTATTGAAAATAATTTTGATGCAAAACTTAAAACTGGATATAATCGTTCTCTAAAAGTCATGCTACAAAAATATGAAAGTCTTATCAAAAAGTAGAGCGAAAAGCTTGTTCGCCACGCCAATGCCTTAAGGAAACATCAATAATCAAAGCGAATAACCTGTTCGCAAGGAAAGATTAGTCAAAAAATGTACTAGGATTAGCGTGACGAACAGGCTGTTCATTCTACTTTATCCGTAAGACACCTTGCCCGCCTAATGGCTAATCCTAATTCTTTTTATGTTTTTGCAATATGATTTCTTCATTTTATATAAAAATGTCGAACATTTTCTTAATTTTACCGATGTTCAAAACGGACATTATTAAATCATTATAATTCAAGTATTTTACTTGAATAAACAATCTTAATAAAATGGGTAAAGGAGATAGAAGAACTGCGAAAGGAAAGAGAGTAAAAGGTTCTTATGGTAATTCAAGACCAAAAGGAAGAAAAAACCAATACACAGTTAAAACTGAAGAAGCAGTAGTAGAAGCAACTGAAGAGTAATTATAGCTTTATATAAGATTAAATAAGCCTTTCAATTAACTTTGGAAGGCTTATTTAGGTTTTTATGGGTTAAAAGACATAGAAGTTTTATTAAATTACTTCATAAGTAGCTTTATATATTCAGTATTATAACTATTTGCTTAGGAAAATACTTACAAACTGCTTCCTGTAAGCAGCCTAAAACTGCAGATGTACTTAATTTTGTAACTCAAAAATAAAAAATAAATTGGCACTAATTAAATCTATTTCTGGTATTCGTGGAACGATCGGTGGTGATGTTGGAAACAACTTGACCGCTCAAGATATTGTTGAATGTTCTGCTGCATTTGGGCATTGGGTAAAACAAAAGACTAATAATCCTAGAATTGTTATTGGTCGAGATGGTCGTATTTCTGGCGAAATCGTTAATAATCTAGTGGTTAATGCACTTAGAATGGTTGGCGTAGATGTCATTGATTTAGGACTTTCTACAACTCCTACTGTTGAAATGGCTGTTCCATGGGAAGGTGCAGGTGCTGGAATTATTATTACAGCAAGTCACAACCCTAAAGAATGGAATGCGCTTAAATTCGTTAACGATAAAGGTGAATTCATTTCTCATCAAGATGGAAGTGACGTATTGCAACTGATTGAGGACAAGGCGATTGACTATGTGGATGTAAACAGTCTTGGTAGCTATGAGCAAAAAGATGGTTACATTCAAAAACACATTGATACTATTTTTGAAATGCCTTTAGTTGATACTGATGTCATTAAGGCAAAAGGTTTCAAAATTGTTGTTGATTGTATCAATTCGACTGGTTCACTTTCTGTTATTCCAATGCTAGAACAATTAGGTTGCGAAGTGATTGGATTAAACACTGAACCAAACGGACAGTTTGCACACAATCCAGAGCCAAGACCAGATCATTTGATAGAATTATCTAAAACTGTCCTTGAAACAAGAGCAGATTTAGGAATTGCTGTTGATCCAGATGTTGACCGTTTAGCTTTCATGAGCGAAGATGGCGAAATGTTTGGCGAAGAGTACACTTTAGTTGCTGTCGCTGATTACGTTTTAAGACATACGAAAGGAAACACCGTTTCTAATCTGTCGTCAACTCGTGCTTTACGTGATATCACAGAGAAACATGGTGGCACTTATTACGCTTCTGCGGTTGGTGAAGTGAATGTTGTCAATAAAATGAAAGAAGTTAACGCTGTAATTGGTGGAGAAGGAAACGGTGGCGTCATCGTTCCAGGTCTACATTATGGTCGTGACGCTTTAGTTGGAATTGGTTTGTTTTTGACGCACTTAGCGAATTTTGGAAAATCTATCTCGTACTTGCGTAGCACTTACCCGAGTTATGTGATTTCTAAAAACAAAATTCAACTGACACCAGATATTGATGTTGATTTACTGTTAAATAAACTAGAAGAAAAATATAAAAGACAACCACATACGACTATTGATGGTCTAAAAGTGGAGTTTGATAAAGATTGGATTCACCTTCGTAAATCGAATACAGAACCAATTATCCGTATTTATGCGGAAAGTACATCTGAGGTTACCGCTGATAATTTAGCGAATAAAATCAAAATGGATGTAAAAGATATTTTACAAAGTAATTTGTAATCGTACCATTGGCTTTAGCCGACAAGGTTAATATATAATAGCGAGGAAATAAGTGCAAAACTTGTTTCCTCGTTTTGTGTTTCAGGAAGATATATTACAGAATAATGTAATTTTTTGCCTCTATTCTCTCAACGAAGTAGTCTCTGTTCTCTCTTCTACTAATTAGCCTTTTTTAAATTTATTTTTCAGCTGTTTTTTTAATATTTTTGACAGGCAATTGAGAAAATAAAATAAGGCTCTTTGAACAAATCTGTGATAAAATATTTTTTGTAGAAAAAACGACTTGCCCTCGAGGTTTTTACCGAGATTTCTGGGTAGGCGTAGCAAGTCATGTGCTGTCAGTCATGTGTCGTCATCCGATTTTTGAAATTTTCACGGAGTTTTTCAAAGAACCAAAATAAAATATTTAGATAATGAAAGTATATTTAGATAATGCGGCGACTTCTCCAATGGAATTAGAGGTCATCGAAGTGATGGCAAAATGTATGCATGAGCATTTTGGTAATCCATCTTCTATTCACAGTGCAGGAAGAACGGTAAGGGCAGCTATTGAAAAAGCGAGAAAAACAATCGCTAATCATTTAGGTGCATCTATTGGTGAGATATTTTTCACCTCAGGCGGAACGGAAGCCAATAACATGGCGATCAAATGTTCTGTTCGTGATTTAGGTGTAACACGAATTATCACTTCTAAAGTAGAACATCATTGCGTTGGTCACACGGTTGAAAATGTTCAAAAACATCATAATGTAGAGGCTATATATTTAGATGTTTGTGAAAAAGGAAAGATTGATTATGTTCTTTTAGAAGAATTATTAAAAGATACGACTAAGAAAACC
>CAZMEH010000672.1:0-1959 GCA_964564885.1 uncultured Saprospiraceae bacterium
TCAGAATATAAAAGCCGAGTAGATATTTTAAAAACGACCATAGGAACAAGTGATATCAATGCTTTAATCGTTTCGGAAGAGGAAGATATTTATTACTACACGGGACTAACTTACAAAAGTCTTGAACGGTTATTTCTTTTAATTGTCGAAGAAAATAAGGTAACTTTCATTGTTCCAAAGATGGAATTGGCGCATTTAGAAAGCGTTGATAATGTCAATGAAATCGTCACTTATTTTGAATATCCAGCTCAAAAACCCGAAAGGTGGGAAGATGCTTTATTGAAATCGGTTGAAAATTGTAAAACAATAGGTATTGCAGGCAAAGCACCTTTTGAAATTGCTCATTTTTTAACTGCTGCTCATTTCAATATTAAGCAATCCAGCCTTGTGGAAGAACAGCGTTGGGTGAAAAGTGATGCCGAAATAGAACTTATCAAACAAGCGGCTAAATATTGTGATATTAGCATCGAAAAACTAAATAATAATGTCTATTACGGCATGACTGAATTGGAAGTTTTTTCTTTGGGTAGTAAGATGCAGCAAAAGGTAATCAAAGAAACGCCTTTCGATTATTTGGCGACTAATATTCTAATCGCAGCATGGCCAAGTCGAATCGGGCATCAACCGCATGGCGTTCCTAAAGTAGAAGATGTTTTGGTGGAAGGCACTCATATTAGTTTGGCTTTCCTAAGGATAAATGGCTATTCTGCTGAATTGGAAAGAACGTTTTTCACTTCTCCGCCAACCAAAAAGCAAGAGCATTATTTTGAAATAATGATGGAAGCCCGAAGAAGGTGTTATGCTATTTTGAAAGCTGGGACGATAACCGAAGAGGTCGATTTGGTGGCCAAACGATTTTTTACAGAACAAGGACTGGAAGATAATATTTTGCATCGAACGGGTCATGGAATTGGTTTAGGTAATCACGAAGGGCCTTTTTTGGCAGAAGGTGATAAAACGGTTCTCGAAGAAAACATGGTCGTTAGTATCGAACCTGGAATTTATATTAAAGGCGTTGGAGGTTTTAGGCATTCGGATACGATTAGGATTACAAAGGATGGATACGAGATTTTGACGAATTGTCCAGATGATTTGGCGAGTTTGACTTTTACCAAATCAAAGCCTTTACAAAAGTTGAAAGGTATGATTATAAAAAAGATGTTCAATATTAAATAACTCATGTTACGCAAAAGAAAGACTACGGCGTAGTCAAACCTACCTGCCAAAGGCAGGCATGAATAGCTGTGGTTGAAACCCATAGTAAAGTAGTCAAATGAAAAATAACTCTGAAAGAGTTGAACTCAGGTAGTTAGCTTATTTAATTAAACATCACTACGGGTTTCACCCATGGCTATTCATATTAAATCACTACATGATTGCTATCATTTTGCGTAAGATCAATTAAATAAGTAATAAATGAGCTTAAATAAACTATTAAAACTACAGTTATTCTATTGCTTTTTAGGTGTTTTATTTAATGTCATTAGTTGTTTTTATTTATTTCAAAATGGAGAAACTTTGACGCCGACCAGTCCAATATTAGGTATAATTGTCATGAGTATTTATGGTGTTTTTCTCTTGGCAGGACAAATGAAACGAATAACACTTTACAGGACTTTGATGTTCTTAGCGGTTGTAGCGTTTGGATATAGTGGCATAATAAAACACTTCATAACATTAAATGATTCACCTGAATTATATTATTCAATTATGATTGGTATCGTTGCCATATTGATTAATAGTTTTGGTGTTGTATTGAATATTACCGCTGCTTTAGGAAGGTTTAAAATAGCGAAAAATGAATAACTATTGTTCAAGAATAAAAGACAGGAGTAACAGGATTTGTCTTATAATAGTTTTTATTCACTATTAAGTTTTGTCTTACTATTTAAGTAATTACATCGTTTTAAAACTAAACATTAAAATCGTTTTTTTTGCTATCTTTATCCTGTTTTTTTG
>CAZMEH010000673.1:0-3487 GCA_964564885.1 uncultured Saprospiraceae bacterium
CTCGGAGATTTGCAGTTGGCTAAATATATTAAAGATGGTTCTTTAACAATTACTCGGTCAAGCCTCGTGAGAGAAGTTTTTGCCAAACGGAATGTTTTTATAAATCCAATGTTCCCGATAGCTATCGGGAACATTGGATGAAATAGTAAAAATCGTCAAAGAACCTTAAAAATTAAGCATCGGATTCCTTTTAGGCGTCCGATGCTTTCTGTTTTTATACCAAATGTCATTTTTTTAAAACCGTGAAACTCTTTGTGTTCTGAATATGTTTGGCAATTAATCGAAAAATCAAGAGTTAAACTTTAACTTTGCGGTTTAATTGGAAAATTCTTAGGAACGTGAAAAGAACTTCGGAAGTTATTTTCACCTGTCCTTTAATGGATATACGGAAGAAATATGAGCAACGAGAAAAAAGAATCGCTGAATTTTATTGAGCAAATTATCGAAGAAGATATTAAGAATGGTAAACACGAAGGTAGAATTCATACCCGTTTTCCACCTGAACCAAATGGTTATTTACACATTGGTCATGCAAAATCTATTTGCTTAAACTTCGGTATTGCCCAGAAATACGGCGGAAAAGTCAATCTTCGTTTCGATGATACAAATCCTGTAACAGAAGATACTGAGTATGTTAATTCTATCAAAAACGATGTTCAATGGCTTGGCTTTGAATGGACAGAAGATGAATTATATACTTCCAATTATTTTGACCAATTGTATGGTTTTGCAGTGCAATTAATCAAAAAAGGAAAGGCTTATATTGACGATTCTTCTAAGGAAGAGATTGCTGAACTGAAAGGTACGCCAACAGAAGTTGGTACAAATAGTCCTTATCGAGAACGTTCTATAGCGGAAAACCTTGATTTGTTTGAACGTATGAAAGCGGGCGAATTTGAGGAAGGTTCTAAAGTTTTGCGGGCTAAGATTGATATGACTTCTCCAAATATGCACCTGCGTGATCCGTTAATGTACCGTATTCGCAAAATACATCACCACAAAACAGGTGATAAATGGTGTATTTATCCGATGTATGACTTTGCTCATGGCTTGTCAGATGCGATTGAAGGTGTTACACATTCGCTTTGTACGCTTGAATTTGAAGTGCATCGTCCATTGTATGATTGGTTTTTGGAAGAATTGGGTACTTTCCGTTCTCGCCAAATAGAGTTTGCTCGTTTGAACTTGACTTACACTATCATGAGTAAACGTAAGTTGCGCAAATTGGTAGAAGAAAATCACGTTACTAGCTGGGACGATCCTCGAATGCCAACTATCTCAGGAATGCGTCGTCGTGGCTTTACGGCTACTGCCATTCGTAATTTTGCGGAACGTGTTGGGATTGCTCGTCGAGAAAACTTGATTGATGTCGGTTTGTTAGAGTATTTTGTTCGAGAAGATTTGAATAAGATTACGCCTCGTGTCATGGGTGTGCTGAATCCTTTGAAAGTCGTTATTACCAACTATCCAGAAGGACAAACGGAAGACTTGATAGCGGTGAATAATCCTGGAGACGAAACACAAGGAACTCGTATTATTCCATTTTCAAGAGAAATTTATATTGAGAAGGAAGACTTTATGGTCGATGCGCCTCGTAAGTTTTTCAGGTTAAGTCCTGGTCGTAATGTTCGTTTAAAGAATGCTTATATCATCACTTGCGAAGATTACAAAACGGATGAGAATGGCGAGGTAACAGAGGTTTATTGTAAATATTATCCAGAAACAAAATCTGGTGAAGAGGATACATCTGGTATAAAAGCCAAAGGTGTTTTGCATTTCGTTTCTATTGAACACGCTGTTGATGTAGATATTCGTCTATACGATAGATTGTTTAGCGATGAAAATCCTGCGGCTAACAAGGAAAAAGATTTCTTAGAACTCATCAATCCTAACTCTTTAACTACTCAAACGGCTAAAGTTGAACCGAGTTTGCTTTCTGCTAAAACTGGTGATACATTTCAGTTTATGCGTAAAGGGTATTTCATTGTTGACAAAGATAGTACTGAAGATCGTTTAGTCTTTAATCGCACGATCACATTAAAAGATACTTGGAAGAAAGTACAAACTAAAGGCGGCGGCGGTCAGAAGAAGAAAGGAAATAATAATAATAATAATAGACAAAAGAAGAAGGGATAAGTATATTTACGGTTTTAGATGGATGATTTACGACTTACAAATATTTCGTAGTCAAATAATAGATCTATAAAGTTTGAGCTGTCAGATGTTACCATAAATATAACCTACTTAGGAACGATAAAACTACGAATTAACAACCAAAAAGCTTTGGAGACTGTTAATCAACTTGACCTTACAAGTACATCAACTTGTAAGGTCAACTAATTTTTAACCGACAAACAAATAAAGTTTTGAAATTCAAATTATATACAGAAATAGCGGATGAACGTCCTGTTTATATTACAGGTAATTTTAATAACTGGAAAGCACAAAATGAACAATTCAAAATGACAAAGGTAGACGATAGTCATTTTGAATATACATTTGACAATAAAGACGTTTTGCCTACTCATATTGAATATAAATATACTAGAGGCAGTTGGCGAGAAGACGAATTAGATACATTTGGAAGTAAAACCTCTAATCGTGTTATTAAAAAACACATACAAGAAGTTGTTGACTTTGTTCCTCGTTGGTCTAGAAATGGTAAAAGTTTTGATGACAAATTTCTACCAATCATTGAAACGGTTAACGATAATTTTGAAATACCTCAACTCGACAAAACTCGAAAAGTTCGTATTCTTTTACCTTACGATTATCATCAAACAACAGCGCATTTTCCTGTTCTTTATTTGCAAGATGGACAAAATTTGTTTGATAAACATGCACCGTTTGGTAATTGGGCAATTGATGAAAAACTAGCGGTACTTTCTGAATACAACAAAGGTAATTTAATTGTTGTGACGATTGATCACGGTGAAACAGAGCGGATTAATGAGTATTCACCAAGGGAAAACATCAAATTAGGTATTGGTCAGGATGAAGGTACAAAGTACTTAAACTTCATGTGCGACACCCTCAAACCTTATATTGATGAACATTATAGAACAAAAAAAGAACCAGAACATACTGGCGTAGGTGGTAGTTCGATGGGTGGATTGATTAGCTTATATGCAGGTATTCAACATGCTAATGTATTTGGGAAGCTGATGATTTTTTCGCCATCTTTATGGATTTACACCAAAATATATGATGATGTTTTAAAAGATAATGCTTTCGCAGGAACAAAAATATATCTTTTTGCTGGTGGTCGAGAAAGCCAAAATATGTTGACTAATATTCATAGATTACAGCATAAAATTAATAAAAGCAATAGTAAGGTTTTGCTCAATTTAGTCATTGACCCAAATGGCACACATAGTGAAGCAAGGTGGAGCACGGAATTTCCAGAAGCAATAGAGTGGTTGTTTTTTTAGAAAGAAGAGGAGAGACCGCTTCGCTGAGAGAAGTCAGATCATTCGCTTTGCTCATT
>CAZMEH010000674.1:0-5850 GCA_964564885.1 uncultured Saprospiraceae bacterium
TCAAAGGGCATCAATTCAAAGATATTTCCAATCGTTACATCACCTTTATTGAGTGCAGGAATACGCAAACCACCATTATTGGTATAAGTAAAATCTACCTGCTGTTCAAAATATTCTTCGCACTGAACATGAAGCGCATCGCAAACCCAATTTCCAAGAAGTGATTCTGGTCTACCTTTCTCCAACGATTTTGCCACTTCGCCAATTTTGACGTTCATCGTTGCGTCTAACTTGACTTTATACGGTTGGATAAGTTGCTCGATTACGTCATCTGTTTCTAGTGAATTATCCATTTCAATGGAACGCCCTTCGACATCAGCAATAAAAGTATTGGTTTTGCATGCTGCGAATAATAGAATGCAACTAAGTATAATTGTAAATCTCATGTTTGATAATTTGGCATAAAAAAGCGTCGGACTCCTTTGAGGAGTCCGACGCTTAGTTTTTTAATGTATATATTTTAAGAAAAATCTTCTCTTTCCCAAATCGTTTCTTTGAGTGGTTTGAGCGTTTCTTGTGCTTTTGCGAGTTTTCTAGCATTGAATTTCTCCCAACTAGATAAATGCTCAACAAGCGGCTGAAAACCATTCGCACGAGCAGGAACCGTCAAAACCCTACGCCACGGATAACTATGAAACCTTAACCAAGTTTCATTCGCAACCTTTGGATCTTTTGACTCCATGCGTCTGATTGTAATTCTATTTACATCTTTCCAAAACATGATTTGCTTTTTACCATTTTCAAATGTACATTCTACCTTATCATCAAACATAGCCAATTGACAATGTCCTTTAACTGGCGTCAGTTTGTTCCTACGCCATAATGCGATGAGTAGATAGCTATAAGTAGCTGTGCCAATGACGACGCTCAACCAAAGTTTAATTGGATCGTTGGTCAAAATAGCAGTTGCAAAATAAACAATAGCTACAATGTAAATTAAAAGAATAATTCTATTAATCGTTAATTTATAAAAAATCATAATTTATCGCCTAATTTGAATACGTGATTTTAACTTTTCAATTTCTACAAAATACAAAAAAAATAGGATTTTTGAAAGTCTGAAATCCAATTTTTCATTCAAATTGCCTATTATTTCGACGAATATTTTAAGATTAACATTACATTAAGAAAATAGGTTCTGCATAAAACTACAAAACTATCTTTTTGCTCTGCCTGCTTTTTGTTACTTTTGGCAAAATTTTGTCATAAACAATTGAAAGTAATAGGTTTTAAGGTGGTGAAAATATTGAGCATTACGCTGAATAAATCAATCGCCAAATCTCTAAAATCAATTGTCCATTATAAAATCAGCATGGAATTATTGTTGAAACGTGTAAAAGTCGTAGATAATCGCTCGCCATTCAATGGTCAAATCGTAGATATTCATATTAAGGATAATCAAATCAAACAGATTGGTCAAAATCTCTCCATGACTTCGGTAGAAGTTTTTGAAGC
The DNA here is from genome assembly GCA_964564885.1 of uncultured Saprospiraceae bacterium. GTDB lineage: Bacteria > Bacteroidota > Bacteroidia > Chitinophagales > Saprospiraceae > CAKZLL01. Next base: position 1,456 of record CAZMEH010000674.1, read on the forward strand.
GGATGGTGCTTGTGTTTCGGTTGGTTGGTGCGATATTGGAACTCAAACGGGTGATCCTGGTTTTGAGCATAAAGAAGATTTGAAAACAGTAGCGAAAGCGGCTGCTCATGGCGGTTTTACGCATTTGGGTACAGCTTCGACGACGCATCCTGTTTCTCATTCTAAATCTGAAATCCTCTATACTATTCATAACACACATTCAGAATTAATTGATTTTCATCCTATCGGTGCATTGACGCACGATAATAATGGAAAAGATATTTCTGAGTTTCATGAAATGCATGAAGTCGGTGCGGTTGGTTTTTCTGATAGTTTTCATGCGGTGCAGCATAGCGGTGTTTTACTGAGAACCTTATTATATGTCAAATCTTTTGGTGGAACCGTGTATAATCAGCCGTTGGATGAACAAATTGCAGCTGGCGGATACGTTCACGAAAGTGAGCATAGCACTCGCTACGGCATGAAAGGGATTCCGTCTTTGGCAGAAACTATGATGGTACAGCGTGATTTGTATTTATTAGAACACACGGATTCTAAATTACACTTGTTGAATATTTCAACTAAGGAATCAGTTGATTTGATTCGTCAAGCTAAGGCAAAAGGGCTCGACGTAACGGCTTCCGTCAATCCGATGAATTTGTATTTTACAGATGATATTTTGGATAGTTTTGACACAAATTATCGAGTTTGTCCGCCGATTAGAGAAAAAGAAGATCAGTTAGCATTGATAGATGGTTTGAAAGATGGAACGATAGATTGTATCGTTTCTAATCATAGACCGCAGGATTTAGAAAGCAAGCGTTTGGAATTGATGTATGCGGACGATGGCGTGATTATGTTGGAAACCGCATTTTCGGTTGTATTGGCCGCTACTGAACATAAACTTACTTTAGAAGATGTTATTGAAAAAATAACGCATTATCCTAGAACAATTTTAGGTATAAATGCTGTTAGTATTAATGAAAGTCAAATAGCCGATTTAACAATATTTAATCCATCAACAGAATGGACTTATTTAAAATCGAATATTCAATCAAAATCTAAAAATTCGCCTTTTATTGATAAAACACTCAAAGGAAAGGTACTTGGTGTTGTTAATAATGGTCAGTTTTTGAGGTTTTAAAAAAATAAAAATAAAGAAGAGAGACCTCCCGAGTACTCGAGAGGTCTCTTTTCTCTCTTCTAAAAAAGAACAAACATGAAAAAACTGAGTCAAAATGTATTGCACAATGGGTTATTAGGCGGCAGTGTAGCTGTTGGTTATATGTTGGTTTTGTATCTAATTAATCCACAATTGATGTTTCATCCATTGTGGGCATTGATACCATTCTTGATTATTTTCCCAACCTTTATGACTTTGGCTGCATTAGCGGATCGTAAAGACAATGGCGGTTATATTAAAATGGAAGTCGCCTTTAAAAGTGTATTTTTTACTGCTGCTTTTTCTTTGTTTATTCTTGTTGCCTTCAATTTCTTGATGAAATCTGTCATTGACCCAAAATTAGTCGGTGTCGAAAGACAATCAAATATTGAGCTTTTAGAAAATGTAGCAGAAATGACCGAAGCAGATGCGGACGATATGGAAGAGGTGATTGTTAAAGTAAAAGAAACGGATATGACTCCTCATCTTGGAAATGCATGGGTAAGTTATGTTCTTTCGCTAATGATGGGAACGCTTCCAGGTTTGATTATTGCTGCGGCAGTTCGACGATTGAGACCAATTGGCGAGGATTAATTGTTCAATTCCGAAGTTTTGGGACAAGTTCTTCAATCCCGAAACCTCGGGATTGAAGACCACTTTAATTAAATTTTAGCTAAAATTTCATCTACAACTTCTTGTCCAACTTGTCCGTTTGATTGCGTTGGCAATTTGTAAAGCGGTAAATCATTCATGATGTAAACAAAGAATTGTACGATTTCTTTTTTACGTTCTGGCTGATCATCTGGAACACTTCTACTCATCAACTGTATCATCATATCGTAAATTGGCTGAACCAATTCTTTACCAATCGGATGCGCTAAGAACTCTTTACAAGTCGAGTATTTTGTTAATTTTCGTTCCTTATTATTTACTTCATTGATTTCAATCGTTGTACTTTGTCGAATGTCTGTTGACGATGCACCGATTAAAATTTCAAATTGACCTGTCTCCACTTTCCAGCTACTTGTCTCTTCGTCATAAAATGCAAAATCACGTCTATTCAATTCAAAATGAACCGTTTTTGTTTCATTTGCATTCAAAGTAACTTTTGTAAATCCTTTCAATTCCTTGTCTGGTCGAATCGTTGTGCTGTCAATATCCGCAACATATAATTGTACAATTTCCTTACCGTTAAGGTTTCCTGTATTCTTAATATCAACGGATAATTTCACGGTTTCTTTATCAGAAAAAGTACTTTTATTAATGGTAATATTAGAATATTCAAACGACGTGTAAGACAAACCATGACCGAATGGAAAAAGTGTTTCAACTCGTTTTTTATCAAAATGACGATAACCCACAAAGATACTTTCACCATAACGAACCGTCGTCGTTGTTCCTGGAAAATGTAAATAACTCGGACTATCTTCCAATCGAATAGGAAACGTTTCGGTCAATTTTCCAGAAGGATTTATCTGTCCGGTCAAAACATCAGCAATGGCTTTTCCGCCACCTTGACCGCCTAGCCAACCTTCCATAATTGCCGTTACTTCGTTTTTCCAAGGCATTGCCACAGGCGAACCGCTGAACAAGACAACAACTACATTCTTTTGAACTTTCAAAATGGCATCAACCAATTGATTGTGACTTTCAGGCAAATTGATGTGCTTTCGATCCGTTCCTTCTGATTCAAATGCTTCTGGCAAACCGATGAAAAGAATAACTTTCTCTGCATTTTTTGCCGTTTCCGTCGCTTCTTTTAGTAAATCACTATTCGTTAAATGCGCTTTGTCATAACCATTTGCAAAAGCTATATTTTTTGCTCCAACGATTTTCACCAATTCATCGTAAGCGTTATCTGACATTGTTGGCAAAACCAATGAACTTCCAGAACCTTGAAAACGTGGCGTTTTTGCAAATTGACCAATAACCGCAATTTTTTTATCATTCGTTAAAGGCAAAATATTATTATCATTTTTTAATAATACAATTCCTTCCGCTGATGCTTCTTGCGCTATTTTATGGTGTTCATTTTCATCAAAAGAAGCATATTTACCTTTGCTTTCTCCTAATTTTAAAATAATACTCAACCACTCTCCTACTACTTCGTCTAGCCTTTCTTCCGATAAAGTACCATCTTGAACCGCTTTGACAATCTTTTTATCATTCACGCCGCCGTTGCCTGGCATTTCCAAATGCAAACCAGCTTCCACACCTGATGGTCGATGGTGCACCGCACTCCAATCCGACATGACAATACCTTCGTAGTTCCATTCTGTTTTAAGAATATCGTACAACAAATACTTATGTTCAGAAGCAAATTCACCGTTTACTTTATTGTAAGCACACATCATTGTATCTGGCTGCGACTCTTTCACTGCGATTTCAAAACCAGCCAAATAGATTTCTCTCAATGCTCTTTCATCCACTTCCGCATTGATGGACATGCGCTCAAACTCTTGATTGTTTGCCACAAAATGCTTCAAAGAAGTTCCAACGCCTTCAGACTGAACACCATTAATCAGCGCAGCAGCCATCTTTCCAGAAACCATCGGATCTTCACTGAAATATTCAAAATTTCGACCATTCAAAGGTGAACGCTTGATATTTGCGCCAGGCCCTAGGATAATTTGAACGCCATAAGCTTGACATTCTTTACCAATTGCTTGACCGACTTTTTCTACTAAATCGGCGTTCCAAGAAGAAGCCAAACAAGCTGCCGTTGGAAAACAAGTCGCAGGTTTACTATTTCCAAAACCATCATCGGCTTCTTTTCTCAAACCGTGCGGTCCATCTGTCATATATAATGATGGAATTCCTAGGCGTTCAATCGCTTTACTACTCCAGTTATTCTCACCAGAACAAAGGCTTGCTTTTTCCTCAAGCGTTAGTTGACTTATAATGTCTTGAATTCTTTGTTTCATATTTGTATTTAAAATTTCATTCAGCGTAATAGGCTTTATTGTGTTTTTTTAGAACAAAGATAAGGAGAACAGAGAACATCCGTTTTTTTCATTAATAACTGATGTTACACAAAGTATAATTAGAGAACTCATATTGCGTAGAGTTAGCGTCATCTTTTTCCAGCTAAAATCCTCGATAGTAATCGGGACAAGACAAGGCAAAAAGCCGTCAAATTCCGCCTTCACTCATTATTTTTTGCTGTTCGCTGAACTACGAAGCGTAGTTAGGTGATTTTCGGTAAGACCGAAAAACAGCAAAAAAGAATGGTTACGGCTACTTTTGACAAATTT
>CAZMEH010000675.1:0-3849 GCA_964564885.1 uncultured Saprospiraceae bacterium
CAATACGAATATCCAAACCAAAATTCGCCGTTCCATCTACTTTACCAGCAAGGTCTAAACGCTTAACCGGTTTACCTATAATTTTATATTCGCTCTTCTTTTTAAGTGCTGGAAGTGAATCTAGTTTGACTGTTGCGGCATCTTCCGCCAATTCGCCATAAGTTAGTTTCTCATCACCTTTTGTGTTTATAATAAAACCATTTTCAGCTTTTACAGCTGCAACATCAATGCCCCAGCGTTTGGCCGCAGCATGTTTTAGCATTTCTCTAGCTGACGCACCAGCATAGCGCATGTTGTTCCAACCGTCACTAATACTTGTACTACCACCTGTTCCAATAATAGGTATGAATGAGTATAATGTTTCTCCTATTGAATAGGATTTGAATAAATTCGGTGCGCTTTGAGTGACCAAATATGTATTTGCATATGGAGATTCTGGCTGTGGCTGAACGACATTGATACTTTCCATAGACACATTCAACTCTTCCGCAACCAACTGAGAAAGTGCCGTGTTGACACCTTGTCCCATTTCTGCACGAGCAAAAGCAAGGGAAATACTATTATCTGGCGCAATTCTAATCCAAGCGTTAACAGAAGAACCTTCTCCTAAACCGTCACCTGAATATCCTTTAATTGCTTTTTTTGCATGCACATAGAAGCCGCCAGCAGCTACTAAACCAACACCAGCAAGACCACCAACGCCAATAAATCCACGTCGAGTCCATTTCTGAGCCGTTGTTCTTTGTTTTCTATTTCTATTTGCCATTATTTTTTAATTTGAGAAGTGAGTGAGCCCTACTGATTACTATCAGTATCGCTTTCGCCTGCCTATCGGCAGACAGGTTCACTGAGAGACCACTTCGCTGCGAGAAGTCAGATAAGAACTGACCGAAAATTAAGGAATTGCATAACAAGTTTTAAGACAACTCGCCATAATTATTCCTCATTATACATTACACATTGAACATTAAAATCCCGCTGCTGCTTTGATAGCTGGTAAAATTCGGTTGTATGTTCCACAACGGCAAATATTTGTGATACTTGCTTTTATATCTTCGTCGGTAGGATTTGGATTTGTTTTCAAAAGGCTTTCCGCAGCCATAATCATTCCTGACTGGCAATAGCCGCATTGAGGAACTTGATGATCTATCCACGCTTTTTGAACCGCAGACATTTCGCCATCTTTAGCAATTCCTTCAATTGTTGTAATCGATTTGCCTTCCACTAATGAAACTGGCAAAACACAAGTTTTAGTTGCTACTCCATCAACATGAACCGTGCATGCGCCGCAAAAAGCGACACCACAGCCATATTTAGTACCCGTCATATTCAAGACATCTCTTAGAACCCAAAGTAGCGGCGTAGAACCTTCTGCTTCGAATTGAACGTCTTTTCCATTAATAATTAAATTCATTTCCAATTGTTTTTATATGAAGTGAGTAGTAATTTTAGTAATGACTACTTTGATAAAGATTGTTATAAATATACTAAAAAAGTAGCACGGACATTCCTGTTCATGACGCTATGTGCTAATATTATTACGGACAGGAATGTCCGTGCTACTTCTACTTCAATTCAAATGAAAACGTCAATCCTGCATTATCTTGAAGTCTTGTCAGTAATGCATCGCCCATTGCAGTTGCTGGCGTAAGGATTCCACCGATATCAGACAGTTCATCTTTTGCTAAACAAATCGCACTTTCCGCAATCATTTTAGACGTTGAACCGTAACCTGGATCTCTATCTCCAGTTACTTTTCCAAGTGCTACCGCACCATTTTCAAGTATTGAATAAAACCTAAGATTGTAAAAGCCATTTTCTCGTTGTTCTGGATTTGGTCCTTCTCCTGGTTTTGGCAATTTATTATCCATCATTTTTTTCAAGAAAGAATTAGGTTTAGCTAAGGCAAATAACGCTAAAGGAATAGTTGCGCCAATTCCTTTTAAGCGTCCGCTAAAGCCGTTTCCACTCAATATCGCTTCATCGTATTTGAAATCCTTACCATAAGTAAAACTACTTAAAGCATGGCTTCTACGAACAATTCTAGTATTAATACCTGCCATTACAAATGGAGAAATCCAACTTTTAGCCGTTTTATCATAAATCACACTACGCAAATCTGGCTTATCTAAACCGTCTTGCTCATTTTTAGGGTTTAAACTATACGGATTAAACATCTCTTTTAAAATCGTTCTATCCTTTGAAGCCTCTTCCATCAAGTTGCTCATACTTGCGTAAGTTCCACCGCTGATTCCACCTTTCATGGCTTTGACACGCATTTTTATTTGTTTGGCAAATGAGCCAGTTTGAGCTTTTACTTGCTGCTGTACAAAGTAAACGCCCATATCAGAAGGGATAGAATCAAAACCACAACTGTTCACGATTTTTGTTCCATTAGCTTTCGCAGCTTCATGATGTTGGTCAATCATTTTGCTAATCCATTGTGCTTCTCCTGCTAAATCACAATAGTTGGTTTGGTTAGCAACACAAGCACCAACGAGTTTTGAACCATATTTTGCATAAGGCCCAACGGTTGTACAAACTACTTTTGTGCGCTTCGTCATAGCCGCTAAACTCGCTTCATCATTACTGTCTGCAATGATCAAAGGAACGGTTTCATCAGCAACTAATCCTCTAACTTCTTCTAGTTTTACTTGATTCCTTGCAGCCATCGCCCATTTTAGGTCGTTGTTTACGCCATATTTGTTAAAAATATATTCGGCTACTAATCGACCTGTGAAGCCAGTTGCGCCCCAAATTACTACATCAAATTCTCTTGAATGACTCATTTTTTAATTGGTTGACGACAGACTGCTTACCACAAAAATTCATGGATAGATGGCTGACGATATTTTTTACAGAAAATTATTTTTCAATTCAAATTGTTAGAAGCAAAAGTAATAGATTTTTTACAAAAAAAACTTCTACTTTCGTTTTGCTCTAATTATTGGCAAATACAACGTTTTTAAATTTCATTTACGATGCTAATAATTAAATCTAAAACCGTAAATTCTGTCTGCCGTTAGGCGGTCTAAAATCGTAAATTATAAAAGATGCCAGCTATTCACGAAACTTATATTGATAATCATATTTTGCTTGTAGAATTGGATAACCAACCTGCTAATTCTTTATCAAAGGAAATGAAACGCCAGTTTTTAAAATTGTTGGATAGGGTTGAGCAAGAAACAACGCTTCGAGCTATTATCATTACTGGTCGAGGAAATAAATTTTGTACGGGTGATGATTTGAAAGAAGCAGTTAAAAACCTAGCAAAAGACCATAGCATTATTATTAATAACCTGAAAAAATTCAGCGAAATTATTGATCGATTTGAAGCATTGCCTGTTCCAATTATTGCCGCAATTAATGGCTGGTGTGTTGGCGGCGGCGTTGAATTGGCGTTGTGTGCAGATATTCGAGTAGCTATTCCTAGCTCTAAATTTATTACTGCTGGTGTGAATGTCGGTTTGACGGCTTCTGGGATTCGTTTGCCAAGATTGATTGGCGTTGGGCGAGCAAAACGAATGCTACTGACTGGCGAAGCGATTGATGCGCAACAAGCAATGGATTACGGTTTGATTACAGATGTTTTTGACGAAGAGGTTTTAGTTTCGGAATCTATTAAAATGGCTCAACTGATGGCAACTAAAGCACCTTTAGCGATTTTATCTACTAAGCGGATAGCCAATAAAGCATTTGAATTATCAGAAGAAGAGGCTTATTTATTTCAACAAGAAGAGTTAGAAAAGTTATCGAGAAGTCAAGATCATAAAGAAGCTTTAACTGCTTTTTCTGAAAAACGAAAACCTACTTTCAAAGGAAATTAAATTACAAAAAGGGCTTGCAGAT
>CAZMEH010000676.1:0-2354 GCA_964564885.1 uncultured Saprospiraceae bacterium
CCATTTTCACGTTTTCTGCTTCCGAATATTGCTTCAACATTGGCGCAATCTCTTCCGCATTAAACGACATTCGTACGTCAGAATCTACGGCAATATTCCATGGAGAATTGTATTGCGCTGCTTTGGAATTTTTTAGTTTAAACTTTAGGTTTTTGATGTCATGAACGCCTGCTAGCACAACACTATGAAAAGTAGCATCGCCATATTCTCTTGCCAAAACTTACTTCGCAACATTCCTAAGAAAATCAAAAAAGAGGTATAATTGCTACTTGCATCCACTTCATCTATTAACAAAACGACTTTTTTATCGGTCATTTCAATTAACGCTGAAATACGTTCAGAAACTCCGTTTAATGTCTTTGGTATTTCCAAATCAGCTAATTTACTAGCTAAAACAGGGTTTACGTTCTTTAATGCTTTTATCGTTTCTATCAAAAACATTTGCCCAAAAGCAGCATCAGATTTAAGAAATTGACCATCAACACCTTGAAAATTTAATTGAATCGGTAAATAATTGTCACTTTTTTCTAGCTCTTTTTTTATTAAAAAAAGCATTGTTGTCTTTCCAAACTGACGAGGACGATTGATGGCGAAATACTTTCCTCGATAAACTAAATCAGAAATTTCTCTTAATTTTTGAGAATTATTCATCATATAATACAAATCAACAACGCAAGTTCCAGTTGTATTAAATCTCTTTTTCATAACCGTCTGATTTTGTATAAATATACTCATTTAAAATATCAAAAAAAACGCTAACTCATACAAATAAAGCATGAATTAACGTTTTTATGAATTAATGAATATGTGGTTATTCGTTCCAGTTTTTAATGAATTTTGAAAAAGAAATCCAAGCATTTTTGCAAACTAAACCTTACTTAAAACTAGCATCATATTGACCAATAACATGTTCCAATAATGCAAAAAACTCTTTATCTGTATTATCCATTTTTCTTCTTGTCCAAAAACCTGGCGCTGTACTCGCAACATAGACATCTAAACCATAACCATAACCATCAAATACATTTTGAATATAATCACCTGCTGAAACGTTACTATCCGTCAGATTACTTTTATAAGTATCCATAATTTCAGCTAATGTAATTGTTCCATTACGACCTTCGATTTGAGGTGAACTATTAATATACTGATAAGCACTATAATAACCTCTTGCCGTTGTTTTTAAATGTTTATCATAGATTTGTTGAGCCAACGTTTTGAACGCTGCGTTTGCATTTGCGCCTTTCAATGTTTCCAGTGTTCTTTTAACAAAAGCTGGATTGTAATGACCAAAGCTAGTTTCCGAATTAAAGTTAATATCTGTAGAATGTGGACCGCTTACAAAAACATTTAAACCTGCCGCTTCTTGAATTTTAGCCAAACTAGCATACTTTTTCAATACCGCATAAGGGTAGCGCAGCCCAACTTTCAGCCAAGTATAATCATCCGCTTTGCTAGGGTTTACTAATTTTTGTGCCTCTGCGTCCCAGACCTTTACTACTTCATCCATTTTCGTTTGATAAAGCCCCTGGCTGACACCTTCTTTTACAACTTCCAAAAGCGTTGCGCAGCTAAATAATAGCACAACACCTAAACCGCATAAAACTTGAGTCGTTTTTCTCATCGATATTTTATTTTAAATAGAAAAAAATACGTTAAATTAAAATTCTTAATTATCTCTTTTGGGAATATTATATAATCAAGTATATGTTAAAAGGTAATTAAAACACTTCTTCTCAGGTTGTTCTAACTATCAACGTCTATTCTACTAAAATCATTACCTTCTTTTCTATATTTCTTAACACTTCTTCGGTAATTCTACGTAAAAAGTAGAACCTTGATGGAGTGCAGAATCGAGCCAAATTCGACCATTTAGTTTTTTGACTAATTTTTTACTCATGCCTAAACCTACGCCAGAACCTGCGTACTTGTTATCCGTTCCTTACTTGGAATTAAACTAAAAACAAATACTTACGACTAAACTAATTTCTAATTTAGTCGTAAGTATTTTAAAAGCTAACTAGTCTGAGTGTTCAATCTCCTGCGCCATTCATAGAAACCAGCAAACGACATTACAAAATAAACAACCATTAAACCAGCATAAACTTCCAACCCTCTAGTCCAGTACAACCAAACAGAAATACCATTCAACACAATCCAAAATAGCCAACCTGTCAAAACCTTATGCGCTTCCATATAACTTGCAATCATTCCAAAAACCGAAGTATGTGCATCAACATACGGATTATTCGCATCCGTATTTTCATCAAAAATATAACCAACTAAGAAAGACAAACTAAAACCTGTAATTAGTGCAATAACATGGTTTTTAGCGTTCCAAAGTTTGATTTTGA
>CAZMEH010000677.1:0-1556 GCA_964564885.1 uncultured Saprospiraceae bacterium
AAGAAGTATGTTAAATACCATACTACTGTACATTTTAGAAAAGAGAGCAAAGAAAAGAGAGCAGAGAAGAGAGAACAGAGACAAAAACTGAAACTTCTAATTCATTGATTATCAACCTATCCCGAAGTCTCGGCGATGAAAAAAAATATGAAAAAAATCTCTTTTCTCTCTTCTCTGTTCTAAAAAAATGTACAGTAGTATGTAAAAAAATTACTACTCATTTTATTAAAACGCTTAGATCATTTTCTTCATTCTATTACGTTTGCGTTTTTTCCATGGCGCATCAATTTTCCAATCTCCAGCCATAATTGAACCATAAGGCATAATCTCATCAACGACTTCAACTAAATTAAAGGTTTTCATTTGTGCTTTAACGTTATCAGCATTTTTGTAAGCACTCGGCAATTCTGAAATATCAATATGTCCAGAGAAAAAACGAACATCTAAACCTTTGTTGTGTCGTTTTATTTGATAGTACAAAGGTGAGCACCTACTACGCAATTATCTTGCGCAGTTAGAAAATAATATTATTTTTATAAAAAATGAAAAAAGTGTTATAAAACTTAATCTAAAATCACAAAAAAGTGTTAGGTCATTATTAAACAAATTCAACACATATAAACGAGTAGACAGATGAGCCGAATTAAATTAATCGAGAAGGAAATTGAGCATCTAAGAGTAGCATTAACTAATCATAAATTATATAATCTTTTATCTGAAATAGAAGATATTCGTCTTTTTATGGAAAAACATGTTTATGCGGTTTGGGATTTTATGTCACTATTAAAAGCCCTTCAAATGCACCTTACTTGTGTTTCTATTCCTTGGAGACCAACTAAAAATGCTAAAATTGCTAGATTTATTAACGAAATTGTTTTTGGAGAAGAAAGCGATATAAATGAAAATGGTGTTCCTAATAGCCATTTCAATATGTACTTGGAAGCGATGCAAGAGGTAAAATCGGACACTAAGCCAATTTTAAATTTTGTCAAAAACTTGGGAAGCTTAGATAATATAGAAACACAATTGGATCGGGCTAATTTAAAAAAGGCGGAAAGAGAATTTTTGCAGTTCACATTTCAGGTCATTAAAACCAATGAACCGCATAAAATAGCTGCTGCTTTTACATTTGGGAGAGAAGACCTAATTCCTGATATGTTTATTGAAATTATTAATCAATCTAGCCAAGAAAATAAGAATGGTTTTCCTAAATTGACTTATTACTTAGAAAGACATATTGAAATAGATGGCGACGAACACGGACCGCTTTCGCTTGAAATGATAGAGGAGCTTTGCGGCAAAGATGACAAAAAATGGAATGATGCATTAGCTATTGCAAAGGAAGCATTACAGCAAAGAATTGCTTTGTGGGACGAAATAGCCACGGAAATTGAAGATAAAAAGCTGATAAACCTGTTAATAGCAGAAAATAAAGAAAGCATGTTAGTAACGCAGCTGTAACAGAATATTCATTTAAAAGGCACTATGATGAAAAGTGTGAGTGATAAATATTAGGTCTGACTTGCGATACCGATAGCTATCGGTATCGCAAGTCA
>CAZMEH010000678.1:0-5507 GCA_964564885.1 uncultured Saprospiraceae bacterium
CATCATCGATAAGCATTTTTTCGAATTCTGGCAATTGTTTCATAAAGTTTTCGTACTGTTCATCACTGCAAAAACCATTCACTGGTTCAACCACTGCCCTATTGTACCAACTTCTATCAAAAAAAACAATCTCACCTTTATTCGGCAATTGTTTAATATACCTTTGAAAATACCATTGACCGTGTTCTACTTCTGTTGGTTTTGGTAACGCAACTACTCGATGGTCACGAGGTTTAAGGTGTTCAATAAAGCGTCGAATATTACCACCTTTGCCCGCAGCATCACGACCTTCAAACAAAATAGCGATACGTTGACCGTTTTCAATCACCCAATGCTGCAAGTTCACTAACTCTATTTGAAGTTCTTCTAACTCCTCTTCGTACTTTAAAGTGTTGAGTATTTTTTTACCTCGTTTTCCTTTATTTTCTAATAGTTCTACTAGATCAGATTTAGTTTTTAGTTCTTCCAGTTCTTCAACTGATATATGTTTTGAATTACTTTTCATAATTATTAAATTTTTCTTCTTTGGCATAGTAAAGTTGCTTGATAATGTAGTTGCAAATATACAATAGATTATTCATCTAAATTAGCTTATGGCTTATCCCAATTGTTAATACAATATTTTGATAATTAATTTTCTACGTTTAACTTACTTATCATCCAATTTTTAGGCGTATTTTATCATTCATCGTTCAAAACTAGGTTACAAATCGTTTCACTATAAATCAACTCCCGATAAGTTCTTCCATACAAATTCACATTTTATAATAACTATTCTCAAAAAAAGGGTATTTTTAAGTAAGATTCTCAGAAAAATATTAAATATGAAACAATTTTTACACTGTACCATTTTCCTTCTTCTGATTAATGTCAATCTTTCTTTTGGTCAAAATAATTTGCCCATTGCAAGAGAAAACACGATTTGGTTTATGGAATATTTAGACAACTTCTCCAGTTCATCTCAATTAAAAAAATACATCAATTTCACTTCTGGAGATACTTTAGTTAATAATCAAGTGTATCACAAATTGTATTTTCAGTCAATGGAAGCTGGAACATCAAAACTAATCGCAGGTATTAGACACGATGAGAACAGTCAGAAAACAATGGCTATTTTATTAACCAATCAAGAAATACTTGGAACTTGGCTACACCTGAGTTGTTCAAAAACTGATGAATTTGAATTATACGATTTTTCAGCTAATATAGGTGATGTTATAGGAAAAGAATGCAATACGGGCGGCGGAGTAGTGACTGATACTTCTCAAATTGACCTATTTCGTGTTAATCGTAAAATGATGTCAATCAGTAGTATCAATCAAATTTGGTACGAAGGAATAGGAAGTTCATCGGGTCTTTTAAGTAGTATTTGGATGTTCTCCGATCATCAATTATACGACTATTGTCAAGGTTCATTTGAAGAATGCGGTGTGCAATTGTGGTTGAATACAAATATCACTTTAGCACAAGAACGAGGAAAGGTTTTTCCAAACCCAACAGAAGATTTCTTAACCGTTCAAGTGAAGGAATATATTAGAAATGGACATTTAATTATTTCTGACTTATATGGTCAGATCGTTCAAGTTTCATCTTTTGAAGCACTAGAAAAACAAATAAATATAAAAACATTAGCCAGCGGAATGTATTACGTGCAAGTCTTAGATGATGTTCATTTAATCTATCGTGGACGAGTTTTAAGACGGTAGACGAGCACTGCGCTTGACGTTATAATAATGATTTTATCAAGCGAAGCATCCAAGCATCCGTCAAGCGAAGCGTCAATCTTATCAAACCAACTAAAATTAAAAAATTATGAAGCAGTTTATTCTTGTAAATGCTATTTTAGAAATCCTTGCAGGAGTCGTTCTTTTACTAATGCCTACCATTGCGCCAGGTGTTGCAGACACAGACTCCGTCGGGCTCACTTTTACTCGAATGTATGGCGGTGCAGCTTTAGCAGTCGGTTTTTTTGCTTTTCAAACTTGGCAAAATATGTCTAATAACACGCTTGTACAAGTCTTTTTAAAATCTATCGCAATATTCCATCTTGGAGTAACCTCAGCAGCTATTTTAGGCAGTTCTGCTGGTAATGAAGATGCTATTGCAGTAGCAGGCTTGCATGGAATACTTGCATTAATTAGTTTGTATTTCGTTTTCAAAAAATAAATAACTAGCTCAGAAAACTGTGTCGATATCAAAAATCGGCGCAGTTTATCATAGTTTTCACCAGCCTACTATTAGTTCCCATAAATGCTTTTCTTCAATTCGATTATTTCCCGTGTCACAAATAAGTGTTTTCTCACTCAACATGGATATTGTATTAAAAGTAATTTTGTATTGTTGTTAAACAGTAACTATTTCAGATAATCAATACAATAAAAGCAAATGAAAAATCCATATCATATTCTAATTATTCTTATTTCCCTTATGATGTTCAACAATCAGGCAACTGCTAGTTGTGCATATAGCGAAGGTTTAAATGTTAAGGATTTTGCTATGGGTAATTTACTAAATTGGGCAACTAGTAAAGAAATAAACCACAAAAAATTTATTATAGAGCGATCTACAGATGGTATTGACTACTATAAAATTGGAGTAACTGAACCTAAAGCTAGTTCTGCTAAGACAGCATATTCCTTTCTAGATATTTCTGCTAATAAAGGAAGAAACTATTATAGATTGAAGGAAATGAATGATGATGGCTCTTACCAATTTTCAATTGTAGCCATTGCAAATATGTCTTTAAATAATAACTTCACGGTCGTTTCTGTTTCTCCGCCAAATGCAGATGGCAAACTCGAAATGGTTATTAATTCAAAAAAGATCAATGAAATTAATTATGAAATAAGAGATTTAGAAAACAATGTTTATTACACCGAAAAACAAAAATTAAATGATGGTATAAATATCGTTTCTTTAGCTATTGTAGATGAATTGTTAAAAGATGGTCGTGTTTTCAGAATTGCATTGCAAGGTGAAGCCGAAAATGAGGTTTTGACTTTCAAATCAGATGGTTACTAGTGCAGTTAACAGTTATTGGTTAGCATAACTTACTGATTTTCAATTACTTAATCAAAACGCAGATATCATTTATTTATAAATTAAGGTACTAGTCCTAATCCGTACTGTTGCCGTTAGCCGACTTGTCTAAAATAATCTATTACGAAATGCTTACAATATGTTTAAAACCGTTTCAATAACATTATCATTATCAATAGTATAATCTGATTGAAGGTAATATTCCATTCGCTCCTTCCGTTTTTTATTAATAAAACCCGTTAATTCTTCCGCTGTTTTATTGTGTAATAATGGACGTTGCGCCGTTTCAGCTTTCAACCGACTAACAATTGTCTGAACACTTGGATTAATAAAAAAAGAAAGACCTGTCTTTTTTATTGTTTCTAGATTCACCTCATTACATGGCGTTCCGCCGCCTAAGGCAACAACAACATTAGATAATTCACTAATTTCAACCAAGCACTTACTTTCTAATTTCCGAAAATAAGATTCTCCCTTTTCTTTAAAAATATTTGAAATGGTTTGATTAGCTTTTGTTTCCAAATAATCATCTAAATCTATAAAATCAAACTTCAAAGCATCAGCTACTCGCCTGCCCCAGTAAGATTTTCCGCTGCCCATAAACCCGACCAAGTATATCAAATTCATCTTCTTCATGTGCTCTTTTCACTTTTTCAATGCTAAATTCATCATTTTTCCAGTACAAAAATAAGTCAAAAGGAACATTTATTCCTTCAAATGCAGGATTCATCCAAATGTACAATGCCGCTTTTAACGATTGATCCCTATTTAAAGACCAGTAAATAGGTGGTATTTCTGCGATTCTATCAAACTCATCCAATTCTACGCCGTCAAAAAAAGATTGAACATTTAAGGTTGGTAAAATATCTTCATTCAATATTAGACGCTTTTTTTCAATATCATAAGTATAAAATGAAATTTTATTGCTCCGTTGCAAATATTCAATTAAACAAATAATATCTCTGGCGTCAGACTTTTTATACAAAATGATACTTAATGAATAATTTCCTAAGTCTAGGCTTTGAATGGATACCGAATTAGAATCTTTCCTGCTACTAGGATATAAATTTGCTCGTTGACGTTCTGGTATTTCGTAGAAAATATCTGCACTCTCCACAGGTAAGAGTGAGTAATAATAAAATAAATTCCGTTTGGCCGCAACTGTATTTTCAGGTAAAATGGTGGAAGAAGGAAAGGTATCAATACTAATTTTCGTAGCAACTTCTTTAATCTGGCTATCTCCGCAGCTACCAAACAAGATAAAACAAGTCAATAAGCCAATTATTTGCTTTCCCATACTATAACGATTCTATTTTTTTACTTTAGGCTAAATAGGAGACATTTTTGAAATGCCTCCTATTTTAAGTTGTAATTTTTTAGCAAAAAACATTTCTCATTAGTCTAAATCGAATAAATTTTTCACGCCAATAGGACGTTCTACAGTAAAACCTTCTGCAAAAGTATAACCTAACGGTCTTCCTATTTCTCTAGCTCGACCTTCTAAAAAATTTAAAAAATCTTTATTTGAAATTGGCGTCTGCAATTCTTCCTCCGCTCCTTCTTCTTGATAATCAGGATTAAAAAACTGCGATTTATAAGTCAATATTAGTTCAACCTTTTTTTCTTGAAATTTTGTAATATCTATAACGATGTCAGGCTTTATATAATAATCTTGTATCATGTGGTAAACCGCCTTAGGTCGCCATCTATCTTGAATTGATCCGTCCATCGAAGTTTCTATCTTAACCAATCCAGACAAAAAACAAGCATCTGAAATCAGTTTAGAACCTCTTCCATGGTCAATATGTCTATCATGAACGGCGTTCGCTAAAATAATTTCAGGTTGATATTGTCTAATTTTCTGAATTAAAGCCAACTGGTGTTTTTTGTCATTTACAAAAAAACCATCTGCAAATCCTAGATTCTCTCTAACATCAACTTTCATCATTCCAGCAGCAACTACCGCTTCCTCCAACCTTAATTTAGCAGAACCTCTTGTTCCTAATTCACCTTGTGTCAAATCTATTATACCGACTTTATAACCTGCCTCAATATGTTTCAAGACAACTCCTGAGCAACATAATTCCACATCATCTGGGTGAGCAGCAATCGCAAGAATATCTAATTTCATGTAATAAGTCTTTTTAGGTAAGAACCGTTTTGTCTGTTTTCATACTACTATACAAAATTAAAAATGAACACAAAACACAAACAAACAACCTTAACTCATTGGTTATCAGCTTTAAATTCCTTCGTGTCTTTGTATCTACGTGTGTCAAAGTAAAAGTGTATAGTATTAGTAATCTATTTTGTAATAATCTTTATTCACAACATAATTTTAAACATACACTTAAAAACTAACATTGATTGTCTATTTTCAATAATTTTGTCAATTATACTATTTTTAATTTCTATTTTAACTACACAAAAAAAATTACTAGAAATATTCAAATACAAAATTGAAAAAA
>CAZMEH010000679.1:0-9151 GCA_964564885.1 uncultured Saprospiraceae bacterium
TCACTAACTTTTCCCAAAGTGCCACAATATTTCCTTCAAAAGCAATCGAAACCGCTTCGCCATTCGTTTGTGCTATTCGTATTCTAGGAATCAGTTTATCTAAGTCTGAGTAAATTTCATCTACCCAACCTTGCGCATGACGCTTTCTCGCAGCCGTAGGATTCACTTCCGCAATAATACCAACTGCGCCACAAATCACAGCCGCTTTAGCTTGTGCGCCAGACATTCCGCCAAGACCAGAAGTAACAAAAAGTTTCCCTTTCAACCCATCTCCGCCTTTCATTCGACCAGCATTCAAGACAGTAATTGTCGTTCCATGAACGATTCCTTGCGGTCCAATATACATGTAAGAACCAGCAGTCATTTGCCCATATTGCGTTACACCAAGTGCATTATACTTGTTCCAATCTCCTTGTGAAGAATAGTTTGGAATCACCATTCCGTTGGTTACGACAACTCTCGGCGCATCTTTATGAGCTGGAAACAAACCCATCGGATGACCAGAATACATCGTTAGCGTTTGCTCTTCTGTCATTTCTGACAAGTATTGCATGGTCAGTAAATATTGCGCCCAATTTTGAAAAACAGCACCATTTCCGCCGTAAGTAATCAACTCGTGCGGATGTTGCGCTATGGCTGGATCAAGATTATTTTCAATCATCAGCATAATTGCCGCCGCTTGTGTCGTGCGAGCAGGATATTCATTGATAGGTCTCGCCTTTATCACATAGTCTGGACGGAAGCGATACATATAAATTCGACCAAAATCTTTGAGTTCTTGGGCAAATTCTGGTGCGAGAATGGCGTGATGTTTTTTATCAAAATATCTTAACGCATTTTTTAGTGCTAATTTTTTTTCATTTTGTGTTAGTGTCATTGCTCGATTTGGCGCATGACTAACACTCGTATCATAAGGTTTTAGTTCTGGTAGTTCATTAGGAATGCCTTGTCGAATGGCATTTTGAAATGCTTGAATATTCATTGTCTATATTTTAATTGAATTGCTCTTAAACTATTTGCTCCAAGTAAAAATATAAAATCTTTTTCCGCTTCCCTAAAATTAAAAAAGAGAATACTATTATTAATCAAATTGCAGATGTAGATACTACACGCAATTATTATTGAAACGCCAATAGAGTTGAGCATTGAGAAAATATATATTTATAATCATACTAATCTAAACAGCACCTATACATCTTAGAAAAGAGAGAGCAGAGACAAGAACTAGAACTCTTAATTCATTGATTATCAATAATGAAAAATATAAAAAAAATTCTTTTCTCTGTTCTAAAAAAATGTACAGTAGTATGATTTATAATATCTCTAGACAATTGATGTATTACGGAAATGCTGAGAATAGAATTAATGTAGTAAATTGTTTAACTGGAATATATTTAGTGAAGATTAGAAAAACAAGAAAGAAGTTTATTAGAAGGTAGAAAGTGACTTATTCTTAGAAGCTCTATAGAATCAGAAAAGTCATTCAATTTCTTGAATGACTTTTTCTATTTTAACTGTTGGCCCACAAGGACTCGAACCTTGAATGACAGTACCAAAAACTGTAGTGTTGCCAATTACACCATGGGCCAATCCTTAATGCTTTATCACTAAAGCGATGCAAATATACAATTGTATTTTTATACCAAAAAATTTTTGAGCAAAATTTTTATCATTTTTATAAAAATAATGTGTTGTTTCACTATTATAGGAACTGAATTTGATTATAAATAGTTCCAAATGGGTCAAAACTGTCAAAATTGTTAAATAACTTCGTAACTACGAGATAAAATATGCAAATAAAAATACCTGATTTCGCTTTAGTCATCATAGTTGGCGCAAATAGTACCTTTAAAAGAGATTTTATTAACCAATATTTCAGTGATATTGAGATTGTTGATAGTACTGATTTGAAATTAATGGAAGATCGTTTAAAAAATAAGCTGTTTACAATGGTCAATCAAATTGACTTGCAGCCTAAGCCTTTTCAAATATTAGCAAGATTAGCTAAAAAATATCACTGTAAGCCAGTTGCTATTGTTTTCAATATTGACGAAAAAGTATTAAAAAACTATGCTAATGAACCGATTCATTTAATTAGAAAACAAATTAATCAAGTGAAAACCTTTACTAAAAACCATAAGTATAATGGTATTCGTAAGGTTTATAAATTAGACTCAATCGAAAAGATTAGCGAATCTACCTTGTTTAGATATAAATTGTGGTGCAATAAACAAAATGAACCGGGCCCTTTTGACATCATTGGAGATATTCACGGTTGTGCAGAAGAACTAGAACAGTTATTACTCAAGTTAAATTATCAGGTAGAAACTGGCGAAAAATTTCCATTTGGCTATCAAATCACACCTCCGAATAATAGAAAAGCTTTTTTTGTTGGTGACTTAACCGACCGAGGACCAGACTCGCCAAAGGTTTTACGAATGGTTATGTCAATGGTAAAACAGAAGAAAGCGTTTTGTGTCAGAGGTAATCATGATGATAAATTATACAGACAACTACTCGGTAAAAATGTAAAACTTCAACACGGATTAGAAACAACGGTTGAACAATTGGATAAAGAACCGCTTGAATTTGTTGAGCAGGCACGTGATTTTCTAGGAAAGTTAGCTAATCATTATGTTCTTGATAATGGTGATTTGGTCATTGCTCATGCTGGTTTACAAGAAAATATGCATGGACGAGATTCTGGAAAAGTTAATTCGTTTTGTTTATATGGTGAAACAACAGGCAAAATAGATGAATTTGGTTACGTAGAACGATTGAATTGGGCTGCTGACTATAGGAGCGAAACGGCTGTTGTCTACGGGCATACGCCGCAAGGAAAGGCAGTTTGGCAAAATAACACGATGAATATTGACACAGGCTGTGTCTTTGGCGGTTGGTTAACTGCTTTACGTTATCCAGAACGGGAAGTCGTTCAGGTCAAAGCAATCGAAGAACATTACGAATATGGAAAACCCTTGTATAAATAGGATTCAGCTGTCCAAATATTAAAAAATAGGCACTTCAATATTGTTTCCTTTTTTCAAAATTTTAAACAAAAAAAACCCAAACACTCAATGAGTGTTTGGATTTTTCTTAAACTCTAAAAAAATTAGTATAAACTATTTACTAGTTAACACCCAATTTAGCTAAAGTATCGATGTCTAAACGACCTTGTGGAAGACCGTTATCTTTTTGAAACTTAACTAAAGCTGCTTTAGTTAGAGTTCCTAAGATACCATCAATAGCACCAGGATCGTAACCTTTGCTTTTCAATGCTCTTTGGATGTCAGTAATTTTAGCTTCAGTTCTACCCACTGGGCAAAGAACTTCTTTCCATTCAGAAAAACCACCTTTCTTAACTAATTTACGTTTAGTAACAGTTTTGTACTCAGAAGGAATTTCGATAACTCTTGTTTGAGCAGGAACTCTTACTACACTTTTAGTAACTGTTTTGTATTCAGCAGGAATCTCAATTACTTGAGTACGTGCTGGATCTTTAACAACTCTTTTAGTAACAGTTTTGTACTCAGCAGGAATTTCGATAGTTCTTGTAGTAGCTGGAGTTCCAACAACACGCTTAGTAACGGTTTGGTACTCAGCAGGTACAGTAACTTCTTTAGTCGTAGCTGGAGTTGAAAGAACTGTTTTAGTGATAGTTTCGTAACGTGCAGGTACTTCTACCAAACACCATACTTGACAATCATTAGGATCAGCAGATAGACAGTTTTTGTCAGCTTTACGCTTAACCCACTTAGTAGTAGCTGGAGAAACTTCGATAGTTTCTGTAACTGTTGAGTATTCAGCAGGTACAGTTATTAATCTTTTAGATTCCGCTTTGGCTAAAACTGATTCAGTAACTGTTGAGTATTCAGCAGGAATTACTTCAATACGAGTTGAAGGTGCCTTTACCATAATTCTTTCAGTAACTGTTTCGAATGCAGCAGGTTGTGCTGTAATACGAGTTGAAGCTGCTTTGTCTAAAGCCTGCTCAGTAACTGTTTCAAATTCTACTGGAATCACCTCGATACGAGTTGAAGCCTCTTTTACTAATCTTTGTTCAGTTTCAGTTGTCCATTCGTCAGGAATTAAACATTTTGCATAACACTTACCTGGCTCACCTTCTGGTGGAAGATCTTCTCCTGGCTGTGCGATAGCTGCTATGGATAAAAACATAGCTGCTAAAAATAGAATGTTAAATCTTTTCATAATAATACCATTGGTTTTGATTAAAAAAATATGTGGAAGTTTTTTACAAAAAAAAAAAATATTAAATATTAAAAAACATTTAACATATAGATTATGAAAAAAAATATATGATAAAAGTAATAATATGTATACAATAGCTTTCAATATTTTCTTCTTAACGCCACATTAACATGTTTTTTTGACGCTAATTTTATTTTGGATAACAAATATAATGTTTTATTAGGATTTCAGAGTCTATCAAGTGATCAGATGCATCTAATAAGAGCTTTATTGAATTATCTTTCATGAGCATTTTGATTTCATCTTTCTTTGTAGAATAAGCACTGTTACTCTCCGTACCTATTATTATCAAATCATCTATAACCTGTTCGTTAGTAAGATGAAGTCGTTTTTTGACCTTATGACGAATGCTTTTTACATAGTCACATTTGAAGGAATTACTTTTTATTTCTACTTTAAATAACTTTCTGTTCAAAATATCGGTTGACAATTTTTTTAAAATATAATCATCACTTTGAGCAAAGTTTTTTATTGCACTAATAATATCTACGTCATCCAATAAAGCAAATTGATTGAGTAACTCTTTTTTATTCGTTTCAAACTCCTTGCTGCCGATATTTTTATATATAAAAAAGCGCAAAGCATTAGACATAGGTAAATCAACTTTTTGATTTGCCAATGTTTTTACTCGTTCAAAAACCTTAATCAGCATTTGCTCTGCACTTAATGCAGTTTTATGCAAATATACTTGCCAATACATAATTCGGCGGGAGATCAAGAAATTTTCAACAGAATAAATACCTTTATATTCAATAACGATTTCGTCATTTCTTACATTTAACATTTTGATTATTCTATCATAACCAATAACTCCTTCTGAAACACCCGTAAAATAACTATCCCTATTCAAGTAATCCATCCTGTCCATGTCTAGTTGACTAGAAACCAATTGATGTAAAAACCTTTTATAATAATCTCCTTTAAAGATTTTAATAGCTAATTCTAGTTGCCCTCCAAATTCCTCGTTAAGCTGTTCCATAAACAGTAAAGAAATCTCTTCATGGTGAATGCTAACTATTTTATGTTCTAAAGCATGTGAAAAAGGACCATGTCCTATGTCATGCAATAAAATAGCAATAGTTACCGCTTTTGCTTCTTTTTCTGTTATTTCAATGGACTTACTTCTTAATGTCTTTATGGCTTGTTGCATTAAATGCATTGCGCCTAAGGCATGATGAAGACGTGTGTGCAAAGCACCCGGATATACATAGTGTGTTAGACCAAGTTGTTTGATTCGGCGCAACCTTTGAAAATAAGGATGCTCTATCAAATCAAAAATTATATCATAAGGTATTGTAATAAACCCATAAATAGGGTCATTAATTATTTTCCTTTTATTCATATTAACTTAGGTAACACATGTAAAGTTATACTAATTCATAGTCAAAAAGAAATGTATTTTCATTTTTTTACAGTTAATATCACAAAACATTAGTGTTTTTTACATTTATAACTAAAAAATACATCAATTTATATTTTTTTATAATATGTTAAACCTTAATTAATAGATACTTATATTTATTATATTCCGTTTTTTCGCAATAAGAATAACGGCTTTTACTATCAAAAACTGTCCCGTGATATAAGTCACCATAATGGCTAACCTTGGAAAAGGTATAACTAAACCTTCAACTCCAAATTTATTTATTGCGATTACACTATCCGACACTATAAATAATAGTGCTCCAATCAAAAGTATTCCCACAGCTGCTTGATCAGTTCGACCAAACATATTTACAGCACTCAATCCCATTAGCATAATAGTAGCACTGTAGACAATAACAGGTATCTTCATTTCGCCTAATCCTGCCCAAAGCATATAAACTAAACTGAAACCATAAACAAGTAAAGGCAAACCTATCCACCATTTTTTGAATAAAAGTCCAGAGCTAAACTCAGGAAAACGATACATACTTATTATGTAACATACATGTACAATCAAAAATGAGACCAAACCAACGATAAAGAAGTTTGGGTTTCCTTCAAACATCAATGCGGTATCTCCACCGATGGAGAATAAAATCCCAAATAACACCAACCTTGTAAATCTAGTCCTTGGAGTAGACTCGTAAAAATACCAGCCTAACAGAATCATTAACAATGGCTTAGTCATATAGTTTAGCATATCTAAATTCTGTTATGACTGCAATTATATTGAGTATTGCATCTAAAATAAATAGATAAAGTATAGCTTTATGCTTCAAAGTCTATTTTTATTTTTATTTCTGAGAAAATCAAAAATAGATAAATAACAAACGTGACAGTCTATCCTTTATCTTTTAATTACCATAATACTTCTGATTATTCATTATTTTAATTATTTTAGCGACAGTCGGAATAACTTTTGTGACAATTTCAATAGGATTTAGTACAAGACAATTCCACAATTCAAATATCTATTTTGTATTCAACAAGATAGAAATTTTATTACAAATTACATCCTGCTCAAATGGCTAAAGTTCTAATTGTAGACGACGAAAGAAGCATACGCCGCACGCTGCGTGATATATTAGAGTTTGAAAAATATAAAGTTGACGAAGCTGTTGACGGATTAGACGCACTCGCTAAGCTAAAAAAAGATAAGTACGATGTCATCATAATGGACATCAAAATGCCTAAAATGGATGGCTTGGATGCCCTAGATCGTATAGCTGTCATTGCGCCTGATACGCCGACTGTCATGATTTCTGGTCATGGAAATATTGAAACGGCAGTTGAAGCGGTAAAAAAAGGTGCATTCGACTACATTGCCAAGCCACCAGATTTGAATCGCTTGTTGATTACCATCCGTAATGCGATGGACAAGTCTACTCTTATCACCGAAACTAAAGTCCTGAAACGCAAGGTTGCTAAATCTCGTGTTCAGTCAATTATCGGAGATTCGGCTGGCATTACTCGCATCAAATCTATCATTGATCAAGTTGCGCCTACCGATGCTCGTGTTTTGGTCACTGGAGCAAACGGAACAGGTAAGGAACTGGTTGCTCGTTGGTTACACGAAAAAAGTGGTCGTAAGGACAGACCAATGATTGAAGTGAATTGTGCTGCAATTCCTTCTGAATTGATTGAAAGTGAACTTTTTGGTCATGAGAAAGGGGCATTTACTTCTGCGATTAAACAACGTATCGGTAAGTTTGAGCAAGCTAACGGAGGAACACTTTTCTTGGATGAGATTGGTGATATGAGTCTTTCTGCACAAGCAAAAGTACTTCGAGCTTTACAAGAAAATAGAATCACTAGGGTTGGTGGTGATAAGGAAATAAGAGTAGATGTTAGAATTGTAGCAGCTACGAACAAGAATTTGCAGGAAGAAATTAAGCATAAACAATTTCGTGAAGATTTATATCATCGTTTGGCTGTGATTATCGTTAAAGTTCCGCCTTTAAACGAACGTAAAGATGATATTCCAGATTTAGTGAATCATTTTGTAAAGACTATTTGTAAGGAATATGGTAAATCTCCGAAAAAAATCGAAGCGAAGGCTATAAAGGCACTTCAAGCTTTGGAGTGGACTGGAAATATTAGAGAATTGCGAAATGTTGTAGAACGTTTAATTATTTTGAGTAAAGACAAAATCACATTAGATGATATAACTACTTTCGTTACGCCTTCTAGTTTCAAACAAAACGAGTTTGCTTCGCTTTTTGATAGACACACCAGTTTAGATTCTGTTCAAAAGTACATCGCTGCTCAGTATAAAGATTATAAAGGATAGTTTCAATTTTAGATTTAAAAAAAGGGCTTTCTCACAAAAAAATAATTTGAGCTTTCAAGCGCATTAATTTTTTGTGGGAAAGCCCTTTCGTATTCTTTAAATTAAATTCAAAATGAAAAATTTATTAATATTTTGCTGTTTAGTTTTTTGCACTTCGCTTAATGCACAAACACCTGTTTTAGGTGATACCTTGCGAGGTGGATTTGTATTTCATGTGAATAGTACCGCAGATACAGCATTTATTTGTACGACAAGGGATGTCATGGAACATGGAGATTGGCAAGAAGCAAAAAAATTCTGCGAGAATACATTTAGTATCTGGAACAGAACACTTTATCGTACAGGTTGGCGTATGCCGACTTTAGAGGAAGTGAAAATTATACGTAAAAATAGAGATGCATTAAATACTTTAATCGTTGCAAAAGGTGGTTTGGGATTTAGTACAGACTTAGCCGCTTATTATTGGACTTCAACAGAAGCTGGCGCACCTACACACGCTTGGGTAGTTGCTTTTGGTTTTCATTTACCTGCTATTCAGCACAAAGGAACTAATACATTTCGAGCTAGAGCAGTGCAGGCAGTTCCTTTGAATTAATCTTGGTTTTCTACTTTTTCTATTTGTTTATCAATCTCTTTCATCCATTGATTTATAATAGAATTTTGATTTTCTTCATAGTACAGGTTTTCTTTACAAATAAGATCATTATCCCAAAAAAAGTCAAAATATTCTTTTTTATTTATTCTACAATAAATTGTAAGGCGAGTATCATGAGATGTACTTAACATACCAATCTCATTTTCTGCTATCTCAGTAATACAAGGCATAATCACAGATTTAGTAATTACCAAAGTATTGGAGAAGTAAAATGAAATTATTGAAGAACTATCTACCTGAAGAGGATTAGGTTGACATTTTGAATTAATATTTTCATGATAAGTTAGCCCATTTTCAATCCATTGAACATAAATATCTTTTGGTTCAAATGAATCAATATAACAATCATCTAAGCTAAATGAGCCAATATAATTCAAATGATATATACCAATCGTATCTATACCGTTCTTTTCTAAAGTATCAATAAAGTCAACAACATTTTTATCAAATAGGCTTCTATAAGAAGTCATTAGACTTCTTTCTGTCCTTAATTCAAGAAGTTGATTATAAAC
>CAZMEH010000680.1:0-2865 GCA_964564885.1 uncultured Saprospiraceae bacterium
TTAGTAACTTTTCTAATTTGAAGAACATGGTTTTTGCCTTCATATTCTAATTGATAACCTTCTTTAATCGTCATAATGCTTTGCCCACTCGCACCTTTAATTTCAGCCCTAGCGTAGCCATCAATAGGAATAAAAAATACTTTGTTTTCCTTTTCATCTGTATGAATATAAAATTCATTTCCTTTTAATCGAATCTCTAGCTTTTCGTAACGCAATTCAAAATCCTCATCTTCTACATAAGCAACTTCAATATATGCTTTACCTAGTACTCTTAAAACTCTACGATTAAAGTTTTTACTGTACTTCAAACTAGATTTCTTATCTAATAACACAAAAGTTTTGTCAGGTAATTCGTAATCGCTCTTTTGAGAACCGGCTTTGAATTTTGCGGTATAATTGCAGTTTAAAAGAGTAGTAGACAAAACTACAATGAATATAATAGAGCGTAATAGTTTCATAAATTAAAATTGAGTAACGTTTACATATTGCGCAAATATAGATATAAGACTGAGATAAGTATTCCTCCTTCTCTAAAAACCTTGTATGAAAAAGTAAACCTAATTGTATAAAAAATAATTCTCAAAAAAATTCACAGAAAAAATCGTCAAACATATTTTTAAATATCACTTCTAAGGTAATATTTAAACTTTGTTTCAAAAAAGGAATAAGATTCAAAAGTGGAATTTATTCTATTTTTTAGACTATTTAGTTTTATAAAAATCCATAAATAATTGATTATCAGGACTATGCAATAATGGGCACGTGATTTGGATTGTATAAAATATATTAAATAACATAAATAATCAATTATGAGAAAAATTAAATCAGCAATTAAGTTTTTTTGTCTTTTAATCGTAGGGATTGTATTTAGTGTGTATTTAAGTTCATCAACAACCGAAACCTTATTAGAGCTTGAAAAGGAATCAAACTCATACTCAGCATTTGAAAAAAACTTAAAATCGTATATAGAATTTGAAAAAGACCTAGTATTGTATTTAGAGTTTCAAGAAAAATTTCCTTCTAAATAGATACATAAGTAAGTGGACACATTTCATTAGCAAATATAGTTCAATATGAGAATGGTCAGGTTGTAGGTTTCAGTAATAAAGAAAAGGAATAGTTTAAAGCTTAAAAATAATAACCAGATGTTTGATTTGTTTAAGGCATCAAACATCTTAGTTATGTTTTTTAAGCATTCAAATCCAAAGCGGCTAATTGTTCAAATTTTGGAGAATCTGGAAACTGTTTCTTTGCCGATGCGAGTGTAGCGGCAAAAAGTGCATCTTCTCGCAATTGATAATAACACAAAATTTGATTGTAAAGTACATCCGCTTTTTCTCCAAAAAGATTGGTAGACGAATTAAAATAGGTTAATGCTTCTTTGTAAAATCCTAGATCATAAAAAATACCACCGATTTCATACGCCATGTCAAAATCTTCGTAAATAGTAAAGTACATATTCCAAACCTCTTCCATCGTTTGAGCAAGGCGTTTGCGCTGTTTGAAGGTGACACGAGTAGACAATTCTTTGAAACGATATAATACTTTTTTGAAAAAAGTAGAATCGTAATGACTTAGTTTTAGCATCGCAACTAAGTCATCCAAATCCATTCTAGCCATGTTCTTATAGGTGAATTTCTTTATTGCATTAAAATCATCTGGTCCAAAATGATTTACAAAACGGTCATAAGCTAGCTTTGTTTCTGAAAATTGTTTGCTTTCTTTATGAAATAACAAACAACCTAATTCCATATGTGTATTGGAAAATTTCGTAAATAAAGCTTCTCCGCCTTGTTTCTCGCAAAACTGACCTAACGCATGAAAATTCACCCAAAACGATAAACTTCCATGTGTTACCATGTCTGGTGCTTTGATATTTTCAAGTTCATAAATCTCCCGGAAACCTTTGTCCATAGACAATAGCATCAAACCTTTTTTAGAAAGGTTTTTGATATTCGTCAAGCAATCCATTCCTTTTTTGGGAAAGAATAAATACGTATCAAATA
This sequence comes from uncultured Saprospiraceae bacterium, assembly GCA_964564885.1. Lineage (GTDB taxonomy): Bacteria > Bacteroidota > Bacteroidia > Chitinophagales > Saprospiraceae > CAKZLL01. Next base: position 2,007 of record CAZMEH010000680.1, read on the forward strand.
ATGTTTGCTGATATGCTTGAAGTATTTCATTTAAAATGGCTTCTTCGTAAAAAGGTTTTTCTAAAGCTGTTCCTTGATAAGTGGTTTTTAGATTTTGAATAAGCGTAGTAACATCCATTCCTTCTGGATTCTCTGTTGTTTCTAATGCGACTGAACAAGAAGCGATTTGCTTATTTTTTAAATAAAATAAATCCGTTGGAAGGGAATCGAAAAAATAGTTTCCAATAGCAATGATCGGCTGTTCCAAAGAATTAGCCTTAATAGTTTGCTTTGAAACCGACAATTCTATTTCAGTTGTAGCTACTGCATCAAAATACGCAACATCCAAAACGCCACGCTCAAAATAAGGTTGAAATTGATGATGATTGATAAAGAAATTTAAACTGTCCTCTATTATATCACTTAAAATATAACAGTATTTAGGTAAATCATCGTTGCATAATTCGGTTAGTTTATCTAAATATTTCAGGATATGAAATGCTAAACGTCCATGACCTGCGCCGAGTTCTAGTATATAAACTGTTTCAGCAATCTGACCTTTTTTTGCTAAATCCTTAAGAAATCCAAAAATCAATTCAGCGTAAGTTTTCCCGACTAAAGCATTACTAGTCAAGTAATGTGGAACCGTGCCATCTCTCCAGCCTTTCATTCCTTCGGTGTGGTAATAACTTCTGTTCAATTCCCAGATCAAACTTTCGGCAAAAGGCTTTGCTGCCTCTATTGTATAGCGGTTTTCGCTCATGGTACGAGTGACTTTAGGTGACATAATAGCATCCTAAACTCTGTCAGCTTGTACTAAAATTATACATAATAGAAACAAACGAAGCGTAAAATGAAGTGAATGGTGAAGGTAAGTTTT
>CAZMEH010000681.1:0-3040 GCA_964564885.1 uncultured Saprospiraceae bacterium
ACCTTGCTTTGTTATGTTACATTCCTTATTTTATTTACTATCCACTAATGGAGTTTTACTTGGGAAAAACAATTGGAAAAATATTAACTAAATCAACCGTAGTAAGTAAAGATGGTGGAAAAATTACATTTGGGCAAGCAGTTGGTCGTTCACTTTGCCGACTTATTCCTTTCAATTCTTTTTCATTTTTAGGTGCTAGTGCAATCGGATGGCATGATAGAATATCGAAAACAAGAGTTGTTAGCGATACCTTTTTTGAATATCATAGAAAATATGACTAAATTAATAATCCAAACTATAAAACCCAATGACATTTGAAGATGATATACTAGATGCAGGACAAATAAATGAATTTTCTCACCCGAATGATTTTATCGTAGAAGCTTCAATTAGATTTGGACATTTTGTTATAGATATGATTATTAGATTTACGCTGATGACTGTCGTGGCGTTTGTAATCAACCTATTCGTACCTCTTGAACCAACTTATCTCATTATATATATAATCTACTTTATTTATCATCCATTAATGGAATTTTTCTTTGGAAAAACTATTGCTAAGATGATGACAAAATCAACCGTGGTGAATGAGAATGGTGGAAAAATCATATTTAGACAAGCCATTTTACGTTCACTTTGCCGTTTTATTCCGTTTAATCTGTTTTCATTTTTAGGTTCTAAAGGAATTGGCTGGCATGATAGAATATCAAAAACAAGAGTTGTTAACGACTCATTTTTAAAATGAGAAGTCAGAATCAAAAACGGCATTCATTTATTAAAAATGAATGCCGTTTCTAATTTTAAAAACAATCTATCTAACCTCTGACAATGAACGAAGTGAATGCTCTCTCAGCGAAGCGGTCTGACATCTGACTTCTCAAATCATGTTTTCCAGAAACGCAATAACCCAGTTTCAATACCTAAGAAAATCAACACTAAAATAATACAGATTTTCCAAAGAATCGTTCCTTTGCTACGTTCACCAATCAAGGCTTTGAAGTTAGTAGAAGCATTTGCGCTAATCACATCAACCGTATTTCCGCCCAATGCTTTCAAGTCTGTTTCATTATAATATTGCAAATTAGATTCCTTTCTATCGTAATTGAATGCAAAAGTATTCAACGGCTTATCTGCTTCTAAAAACAAATTATAAAAACCAGCTTCTTTCACCTGGTCGCCAACACCTAGCACAACCTTCTCTCCTATCGTTCTTTGCTGTGGAATAAACTCTTCCGCTTTACCTTGCAGCTTATAGACCATTTCAGTATTTGAAATCGTATTTTCTGCTTCTAGCAAATTATCTTGACCAATCGTATAAGCTATTTTCAAGCTCTTATCCGAATGAATAGCAATCTTGTACAACATCGGCACAAAAATATCTCCGTTGCCGACCAAGTCATTATATTCTAAATCCAAAGGCGCAGCACAAAGGAAAACATTTCCTTTTTCACGTTTGTATTTTGAAAGGTACGAACCACCATCACGGTATCTTAAAAGTACTTCTTCGCCTGTGTTACTCGTTCTTTTTTGTTTAAAATTACCTTTCGTTGCTGGCAACTTAATATTTGAACTAGAGTTCTGATACACATCTTTAAATACAAAATCTTGCGTATTTATCTCGCTGACTTCACGGTCTTTTTTCTCAAACTGCGTCATTTGATTGGTATTCAATGGCGTGAGAAAACTTTTATAAGAATTCAAATTAGCAGAAGCATTTGGGAAAACAACCAAGTTTCCGCCATTCTTCACATATTTCTGTAATTCAAAAGCCAAACCAGACGAAACCGTTTTTAGATTATTCAAAACAATCAACTTGTATGTCGAGAAAGTCGAATAACTCACTTTCGTACTAGATTGGTTTTCTAATTTAAAAAATGGATTGCCACCATAAATAGCATTAATATATTTATTTGGCGAAGCTTCATTGATGGAAAGCACGCTCACACTTGGCTCAACATTGAATGCAAAATGATAATCATCATCAAAATTGATTGGAAAATCGGTGATTGATAATGCTGCTTCGTGCCAGCCCGTTTTGATAATCGTGATATTCACGGTATCAAAAACGACATCATTTGCTTTTATTTTTAAATTGCCAATCGGCTTGACTTGACCATTCAAAGTCAATGAAAGCGGTATATTATCACGGTCTTCATTACTGTGATTACTTACTTTTACGACTAAGCGATTGGTTTGATTCAGCATCTGAACAGGTGCTTCAAACCAACAAGAATCCACACTAATATTCTGTTTTTGAACCGATTGCAACGGCACTAAATGAATAGTTACCGTAGTATCTTGCGGTTCTTTAAAGTTCGTGATATTTTTTTGAAAATCCGAAATAATGTAAGACTCCTTATTGTCTGCCTTTGCCGTATTTAATACTTGTCTTTGGCGAGCAATCACTTTTGTCATTTCCTTCACCGAAGGCGTCACTTCTATTTCATCAATCAACGCTAATGCATCTTCTTGACTCACCAAACGCTGATGACGACCTTCAAAATCGTTTGTCAATATTTGAAATTCATCTGCTACATCGTATGCTGAAACGATTTCAGTAGCACGCTGTTTTGCTTTATCTAGCAATGGCACGTCTTGACTCAAAGAACTCATGCTAAATGAGTTATCAACAAATAAGCTAATCGCTTTTTGTCCTAATCTGAACTCCGCTCCTTCTTGTGGAATAAACGGTTGCGCAAATGCCATGACTAAAAAGAAAACCGCCAAACAACGAGACAATAATATCAGCAAGTTCTTAATCTTGGAACGCTGACTCGTTTCGTCTTTGACCTCTTTTAAGAATTTGACATTCGTAAAGTACACTTTCTTGAATCGGCGAAAGTGAAATAAGTGTATGATAATTGGGATAGCGATAGCTGCTAACGCAAATAAAAATGCTGGATATACAAATTGCATTGATGAGTGTTTGGTTCGTAGAATTGTTCAATTGCTATGATTGTTTTTGTCAAGTTAGACCTAAGATGTTTTTTGAATCCTACCGTACCCATATAGGGATGGTTATTTTTTACTTCCTACAACC
>CAZMEH010000682.1:0-13854 GCA_964564885.1 uncultured Saprospiraceae bacterium
AATAACACAATTTAATACTACTCTTCAATAATTTATCATTTAAAATTCAAGATTAAGAAATGAAATATCTAAAAATATATGTTGCTTTAATGGTTGTATTTGTACTAAGTTCTTGTACAAAAGACTTTGAGCAAATCAATACAAATACCAATGCGCCAACGGAAAATAATCCTGCGACATTGTTACCAAGTGTAATTTTTGAGCCAATGAATCCGCAAATGACTTTGCAAACTTGGCTATCTGACCAAATCATGCATTACTATGTGCGTCGTAATGACAACCAAATTGACGGTTATGATTTTGCCAATGGACAAGCTTTTTACGATTCATATTGGAGAACAACTTACGCTGCATTATCGAATATCAACGACATGGTTTCGGCAGCAGATGAAGAAGGATTAGATGCTTATGTTGCAGCTGGTAAAATTTTCAAAGCATATTACCAAGCTCAATTATCTGAACTATGGATTGATGTACCTGCTTCTCAAGCTGGCTTAGGTACAGAAAATACAACGCCGTCTTACGACAATCAAGAAGCAATTTATACACAAGTATTAGCAGATTTGAAAGAAGCGAACACATTATTAGCAGGAAGCACTGGTTTCGTTGCTGGTGGTGATGTGCTTTTCGGAGGTGATACAGAACGTTGGCAAAAACTAGCGAATTCTTTAAGATTACGCTACTTATTACGCCTTTCTAATAGAAGTGAAATCAATGCAGCTACTGAAATCAGTACTATCGTTGGTGACGCAATTACTTACCCGATTATTACTGGCAATGCGGATGCTGGTTTTTATGATTTCTCTGGAATAAGTCCTAATATTTCTTCTTTTTCTAATCAAGCTATCACTACTTTTTCTGGGATGTCTATGTCTAAACGTGTTCAAGATGTTTACGAAGTATATGATGACCCTCGTGTAGATTTCTTTTATAGATTGCCAGAAAATACAGTAAACTATCCTGGTCACGAAGGTGTACCAAACGGTTTAACTCGTGAAGCAGCTCAATCTTGGAACGGTAACGGTGATGCCAATACTTCTCAATTGACAACAAGGTTTGTAGAAAACCCAGGTGCGTTAGATTATACGATTATCAGTCATGCAGAAGTTCAATTCATTTTAGCAGAAGCTGCGATGAATGGTTGGATTTCAGGAATACCAGCAGGAGATTACTATAATGCAGGTATCACCGCTAACTTCGACCAATGGAATATTACCATGCCAGCAGGTTTCTTAGCATTACCAGAAGTAGCTTGGGACGATACACCAGCTCGCTTAATGGATCAAAAATGGATGGCTTATTTATTTAATAATACCATTGAATCTTGGGGCGAATACAAACGCACAGGTTTGCCAGTATTGAATATTGGAGCATTAGCAACAACAGTGACAAATGGCGTATTTCCAACAAGAGTATATTATCCGCCATTAGAGCAATCTATTAATTCAGCTAATTACAATTCGGCTGCTTCTAGCATCGGAGGTGATAATATTACAGCAAAACACTGGTATCAGAACTAAGGAAAGATTAATTTACATTGAATAATAGTAAAATAGAACAGGAAAATTAAAACGCTCCTGTTTCTATAAAGTCGTTTTTTATTAGGAATATTATAATTTGGTTAGGTAAAATTTATGGGCTACAATCGCTAGAGAGATTTAGCGGTTTAGCCCAAAATTATCATTTCTAAAAATTTTTAAAATTCATTTATCCCATTCAAAATTTAAGATTAATCCATGAAAGAGCCTTTAATAATGATACCTGGAACACTTTGCGATGAAACGCTTTTTGAAAAACAAATGGAAGGATTAGCAGATTTAGCTGATTGCCGTATCGCTGATCATAGCAGTTCCGATAGCTTAAAAGAAGTGGCAGCTAATATTATTAATAGCGTTTCAGGTGATTTTTCAATAATGGGTTTATCGTATGGTGGTATTATTGCTTTTGAAATCATGAGGCAAGCACCCAATAGAGTAAAAAAATTAATCTTATTAAATACAAACCACAAAGAACCATCAGAAAAAACAAGAGTAACACAGCAACGCTTTGTTGGAATGGCTTACTTAGGAGAATTTGAAAATATTACAAAAGATATTTTAATTGATGCGATGCTTCATCCGAAACACGCCTCACAGCCCGAAATGAGAAATGCCGTCCTGCAAATGACCCTCAATATCGGAGAAGAACGATTTTATAAACAAATAAAAGCACAACTAGGAAGACCTGATAGTACACCTGATTTGCCAAATATTCAATGCCCCACCTTGGTAATGACAGGTCGTGAAGATAAAGTCTGTCCAATCCCTCAACATGAAGAAATAACAAATTTGATTCCAAATGCCACATTTGAAATCATCGAAGAATGTGGACATTTAAGCACAATGGAACAACCCGAAAAGGTGAATCAGCTTATTAGAAACTGGTGGATAAACAAGGCATCTAAAGCCTAATACAATATAAATGCGAAAAAATAAACTAAAACAAATTTGGAAAAATGACGAAACAGTTTTGTGCGGATGGTTACATATTCCAAATACATGGTCAGCCGAAGTTATGGCAAATGCAGGTTGGGATAGTGTAACGGTAGATATGCAACATGGTTTGATGAATATAGAAACCGCTATGCAAATGATGCAAGTCATCAGTTCAACCGATGCAGTTCCTCTGGCACGAGCAAATTGGAATGAACCAGGTAGTATTATGAAATTACTGGATAGTGGTGCTTATGGCATTATTTGTCCGATGATTAATAACCGGGAAGAATGTGAAGCATTCGTTGGTGCTTGTCGTTATCCACCTTTGGGTTATCGAAGTTTCGGCCCAACACGAGGTAGGATTTACGGCGGTGCAGATTATGGCGATCATGCTAATACTGAAATTGCAACTATCGCTATGATTGAAACCAAAGAAGCGGTCGAAAATATAGATGCCATTCTTTCTGTCCCAAGTTTAGATGCCATTTTTATTGGTTCTGGTGATTTAAAATTATCCCTAACAGGCAAAACAGGACACGATAATAATCCACAAGTATTTGAAGATGCGGTTAATACAATTTTAGAAAGCTGCAAAAAACATAATATCGTTCCCGGTATTTGGTGTGCAAATACAACGGCAGCGAAAGTGATGATGGATAAAGGATATAGATTTATTGCGATTAGTTCAGATAGTTTTATGCTAATGAATTCTGCAAAACAGATGCTTGATGAATTGAAGTAATTGTAAGGTTGTGTTCAAACAATCAAACCAAAAAGCAATGAAACAATAGAGCAATGAAACAGTGAAACAATGATTTTTAGAGAAATAGAAGAATATATACTTGATGGCGAAAAGCAGAATATGTCTGGTTTTGATGAAAAATACGTCAATATCGTCGATTATATTTTAAAGATCACAGAAGAAATCTGGGAAAATAGAGCCATTTGGGTAATCTATGAAACCTACGCCGATGATATTATTATTCATACAGGGGCAAGAACCTTGAATGGTATTCAGGGTGTTGTCTTAGGAACGATTAATACTTTGGCGTCTTTTCCAGATAGAAAAATGGGTGGTGAAGCGGTCATTTGGTCAGCGGAAACAGACAATTGTTTTTACTCTTCACATCGTATTGGTTCTACAGCGACCAACTTAGGAAAGACCGAATACGGAGAAGCGACTGGCAAAAAAGTATTTTTTAGAACCGTAGCAGATTGTGTCGTTCGTGAAAATAAGATTTTTGAAGAATGGCTAGTTCGGGATAACTTACATTTAATACAGGAATTAGGTTTTGACCCAATCGAAATGGCGAAGCGGGACCAACGCTATCAAGGCAAAACTATTTCTATTGATAATAACATATTAGATATTAATCCAACTGAGAAACCATTAGATCTATCTAACCCAAATGATGTGATTATTTCGATGTTTCACAACGTTTGGAAAAATAAAAACTTTGAAAAACTCGACACTTATTATGACAAATCAGCAATAGTTCATGCTATTTGTGAGCAAGATATTATTAATCCAAAAAGACTTAAAGAATATTTAGAACACTTAATGGCTTCATTTTCCAATGCAAAAGTGACACTTGAAAGAGTAAGTTCTAACAAAAAAGGAGATGCTTACGAAGTGGCTGCTCGTTGGAAAATTGCAGGTATTCAAGATGGCGATGGCTTCTTTAGCCCTGCAAGTGGCAAACCTGTCAACATTCTTATCATCAGTCATTACATCGTGAAAGATGGTAAAATAGCGGAAGAATGGATGGTTTTTGATGCTTTTGATGCACTTTGCCAAATCCATGCAGACGTTCTTCCTACTTTTTCTAAAAATGGTCAAACTAAACTGTCAAAAACGACCAATAAGCATTTAGACAATAAAAAGATGGTGCTTTCTTTTATCAATGAAGTGAATGAAAGCATTGTAAAAAAAGACGATAGCCAAAAAGTATTCAAGAAGTATTTTTCTGAAAATATCATTACCAATATCAGCAAACCTTTCGAGGAAATGAAAGGTATAGAAAGTTACAATGCTGACTTTTGGCAACCTTTTATAAATGCTTTTCCAGATATTGAAAACCAGCCTTACATCCTTATTGGCGGAGAATATGAAGGGCAAGAATATGTAAGTTGTACAGGTAATTTTATCGGAACTTTTCAAAATGAATGGCTCGGAATTCCTCCAACGAATCAACCGACATGGCTACGTTATACAGGACTTTTTAAGATTGAAAATGGTAAGATTACCAAAGCATGGTTTTTCTTTGATATGCTAGATGTCATGCGACAAGCAGGTTTTAACTTTTTTCCAAATCGAGGTATTGAACACGTTCCGCCAGCACCAATGACAGGAGATGGAATCGTCACTTATGAAACCAATAAAGCCGAAGGAGAAAAAACGTTAAACCTTATCAACTCAATGTTGAACGCTTTAGGCGAATACGATGAAAAAACCTTAGCATCAATGAACCAAACCCGTTTTTGGGATGCCAAAAATATGATGTGGTATGGGCCTTCGGGAATTGGAACAACAAGAGGTTTGAAAGGATTTGAAGACAATCATCAAGTACCTTTTTTAACCGCTTTTCCATCAAGGGGCATGTTACCGAAAACAGAAAACGACCAATTTTGCCAATTAGGCGATGGTGATTATGCTTTTGACTTTGGTTTTCCATTGATGTATGGGACACATTTAGGCGATGATTGGCTAGGTTTACCAGCTACAGGAAAGAAAGTCACCATTCGAGTTTTGGACTTTTGGAGAAGAGAAGGCGACCAATTAAAAGAGAATTGGGTGATGATTGACATGATTGACATTTTAAAACAACTAGGTATTGATGTTTTTGAAATGTTAAGAGAACGGTTGACGCTAGACGGTAAACGGTAGACGGGCGGCTTCGCCTTGACGATTTTAATCCGTTTGTAGAAATCATTGATAATAGTAAAAATCGAGGTACATCGTACCGACCCTATTATTTTAAACAAAAAAATGTCAAATTTAAAAAAAAGATTAATTAGATATACTGACTTAATCCCGTGCAAAGCAGCCTTTATAGATGCTAAAACACCAGGAAGTCATTCAAAAGATAATTATAGCATCATAGGTGGCGGTGTTTCCGAAAGTACACACCAAAAAGTGAATCTTTCTGAAGAACACGGGTTTTGTATTGGTGCAGCAGGTCAACCTCCTCGCATTAAAAACTCTCCGCACTCGCATTTTACAGCAGAGGTGTTTATGGTGTATAGCAGTGCATGGCGTTTTTATTGGAACAATGATGAAAAATCATCAATCATTTTGTACCCAGGTGATATCATTGCTTTGCCTACCAATATGTTTCGAGGTTTTGAAAATGTCGGTGATGAATACGGAATGATATTCTCTATTTTAGGGCATGATGATGCAGGAGGCGGTGTAGTTTGGTTACCAAGAGTAATTGAAGAAGCAACGGGACACGGTTTAGTTTTATTGGAAAATGGAAAATTAACAGATACAACAATTGGTGAAACTATTCCAGAAGGTATGAAGCCGATGCCAACTTTAACGACCGAAGAGTTGACTAATTTCGATGAATATACTGTCGAGAAAATGCTCAAACACGTCGGTCAAGTCGGAAAATACAAGGCTTCAACTTACGAAGGTTTTCCAAATCAAACGCCTGAAACCTTGCGTTGGTTTGATATCATTGGTCCAGAAAATAGTGAAGGACATCAATTTCAAGTGAAGCCAGGCGACCATAATGGCGACCAATTTAATGTTTATGGTTTACAATGTGATAGCAAAGGCAAGACAGGAAAATACAGCCGTGATGAAGTAGAAGTGATGTTGGTACATCGTGGAAAGTTCCAAGTGACTTGCACGCACAATGGCGAACGCATTACTGCAACCTTGAACGATGGCGATATTTTTACTTTTCCGAAAGGTTCAGAAAGAAGCATTACCGCTAAGAATTATGGTTTTGCCTATTTTGTTGTTGGCGGCGATTATCCGAAAGCACCGAAGAAAGTTTAAAATAAAAGGGTCGGACGCTTTCGAAGCGTCCGACCCTTACAACAACAAATAAAATGCAACATTTTTCAAAAATACTATGCTTCTGTGGTTTGCTGCTACTAATCAGTTGCAAGCAACAATCACCGATTGAAAAAAGTGAAAAAAACGTTGCACCAATCTCCATAAAAGGCTTACAAAACCGCACTTATAACGCCAACCTAACTTTTGAAAAAAAATTACAAGGCACAGAAAATTACAAAGCAGACTTATTTTCTTATCATTCTGATAGTTTGAAAATATACGCTTTGGTCAATACGCCAACGATAGAAAAACCTGAAAAAGGTTTTCCTATCCTAATCTTTGGACACGGTTTTCATCCCGAACCTGAAAAATATGGTATCAGCAATAAAACAGGCGAAGATTGGCGACCAGGTGATTATTACAGAGGTATTCCTGAAAGCTATGCAGAACAAGGATTTGTAGCAATCACACCAGATTATCGAGGGCATAATGTTTCTGATGGTTTTGAATATACAAAGACGAGTTATTTGGCGAGTACTTATTATGCGATTGATGTGTTGAATATGATAGCCGCATTGTCAGATTTAGAAAACGTGGATTTGAGCAAGGTTTATTATATGGGACATTCAATGGGTGGCGATGTTGGTTTGAAAATGTTATTGGCAACAAATAAGATTAAAGCGGCAAGTCTTTGGTCGGCAGTTTCTGCGACTACGCCTGAACAAGCGATTTATTACGGCAAATGGAATGATAATAATTGGGATAGTATTTCACCGAAGTCCATGGAAAATTATATGGCTCGTTTAGATACCGTTATTCAGAATTTAGGTTTTGAATACGAGATTGCAAGTGGCGACCCGATACATTTTATTGATGAAATTTCTATACCAATCATCATTCATCATGCGACTAAAGAAACCTCTGTACCGTATCGTTGGTCAGAAAGTTTGGCAGCGAAATTATATGAAAAGGGAAAGCCCTTTGAGTTTTATTCTTATGAAAGTGAAAACCATCTTTTTAAGGGCAAAAACCGAATAAAAGCGGTAGAACGAGATATTAATTTTTTTAAAAATATAAAATAAGTGTTAAAAGGGTCGGACGCTTTCAAAGCGTCCGACCTTTGAATTAAATTATAAAAACATGGCGATTAAGTATATTAAAAAAGGAAAAGAAGCGGGCAATGTGGCTGCAAATCAAGCGAAAACCCGTCAAATTGTAGAAGGTATTTTAACCGATGTACAAACGAGAGGCGACGAAGCGGTTCGGGAGCTTTCTCAAAAATTCGATAAATGGAGTCCTGAAAGTTTCCGTTTATCTGACGAGAAAATTCAAGAAATAGTAGCAACAGTTCCTGAAAAAACACAAGAAGATATTAAATGGGCACAAGCACAAGTTCGTCGTTTTGCCCAAATTCAAAAATCTGCTTTACGAGATATTGAGATTGAAACAATTCCAGGTGTGATTTTGGGACATAAAAATGTACCTGTTAATAGCGTCGGTTGTTATGTTCCAGGCGGACGTTATCCGATGGTTGCATCGGCACACATGTCTGTTTTGACGGCAAAAGTGGCAGGTGTTAAAAAAGTAATCGCTTGTACGCCACCTTCACCAAAAACAGGTTTGCCGCCTGCGGAAACGGTTGCAGCAATGTATTTTGGTGGTGCGGACGAAATTTATATCTTAGGCGGTGTTCAAGCAATGGCTTCCATGGCGTTTGGTTGTGTCGGTATGAAACAAGTGGATATGATTGTAGGGCCAGGAAATCAATATGTCGCAGAGGCAAAACGTCAATTGTTTGGTCAAGTTGGTATTGATTTGTTGGCAGGGCCAACGGAAACTTTGGTGATTTGTGATGATACTTGTGATGTTATACAAGTGGTGACTGACCTTTTAGGACAAGCAGAACATGGACCAAATTCTCCAGCAGTTTGCCTAACTACTTCTGAAACAATTGCTTATGGGATTGCAGCAGAGGTAGAAAAACAGTTAGCCGTTTTGCCAACAGCAGATATAGCAAGTGCGGCATGGCAAGATTATGGCGAAGTAATTTTAGTGGAAAGTGAGAAGGAAATGTTGGAAGTTGCTGATGATATTGCCAGCGAACACGTTCAAGTTAATACCGCTAATCCTGATTACTTCTTAAATAATATGACCAATTTTGGCGCTTTGTTCTTGGGCAATCGCACAAATGTGGCGTATGGTGATAAAGCAATTGGTACAAATCATACTTTACCAACGAAAAAAGCAGCTCGTTATACAGGCGGACTTTGGGTTGGGAAATTCATTAAAACTTGTACCTATCAAAGAATCTTGACAGACGAAGCAAGTGCTTTGGTCGGTAGTTATTGTTCTCGCCTTTGTGAAATCGAAGGATTTAAAGGACATAAAGAGCAAGCAGATTTACGTGTGAGAAGATACGGAAAACAGTTGACGGCAAACGATTAACGAATTAAATCGGGTATAAGATTTTACATTATATTTTTTTATAAAATAACGGTAAACGATGAATGTTAGGCAAACCGTCTACCGTTCGCCGTTCGCCGTCCACCGTCAAAATCATGAAAGATATAGGCATATTAAATTGGAGTATTATCATCGGTTATTTAGCAATAAATTTGTTACTTGGCTTTATTTTATCTAAAAAAGTAACAACCGCTAAAGACTTTTACCTTGGTCGAAAAACCACACCGTGGTGGGCGATAGGTATTTCAGTTTTAGCGACTTATGTAAGTGCGATGACGTTTTTGGGTGCGCCTGCTTGGTCATATAAAGCAGGCTTGTCCGTGATTGCAATACACTTAAATTATCCTTTGGTGATAATTCTAGTAATGTCCTTATTTCTTCCATTTTTTATGCAAACGGGTGTCGTGTCTATTTATGAATATCAAGAAAAACGATTTGGGAAAGCTTCTCGAACGACTATTTCTATCATATTTTTATTGACACAATTGCTATCATCAGCAGCCGTCTTATATGGTTCCGCTTTGGTAATCGCCTATATTACAGGCTTTCATGTGATAACAAGTATTATTGTCGTTTCGATGGTAACACTGATTTATACTTCACTCGGTGGAATTACTGCCGTGATTTGGACAGATGTTTTACAATCGGGAATCTTCTTGGTTGGAGGTATTATCATTTTAGTGGTTTTATTGGGTGAAATGCCTGAGCCAATTAGCGAAACCTTAGTCAAACTCAAAGCAGCAGGAAAGATAAATCCGCTAGATTGGAGTGGTGATTTTACAAAAACGACAACCGTTTGGGCAGGTATCATTGCGATGACGGTTTATCATGTGACAGTATATGGAGCAAACCAAATGATGATGCAACGGACTTTGGGTGCGAAAAACATGGGCGATGCGAAAAAATCGTTGGTCTTAATGGGTTTTGCAGCGTTCTTTATTTACTTCCTTTTCATCTTTATTGGTGTTTTATTTTACCAATATTATGATGGTCGGGAGTTTGCCAATGATAATACAATAATGCTTGAATTTGCCGAAACGAAAGGTTTTACAGGGTTTATAGGATTGATTGCAGCAGCGGTTTTAGCGGCAAGTATGTCAAGTTTATCCTCGGCATTGAATTCTTTTTCAACGATTTCAACAGAAGGTTTTTATGAAAAATATTACAGACCAGACGAAACGCCAGAACATTATTTAAAAGTGGCGAGAATTTCTACCATTTTTTGGGCAATTCTTATTATTATTCCAGCTATTGCTTTTACCAATTCGACAGGTTCGATTTTAGAATTACTAACCAAAGTCGGTTCTTATTTTGTTGGTGCAAAACTAGCAATGTACGGACTTGGATTCTATTCTAAACATACGATGCAGAATGGTTTATTGATTGGTGTAGTTGTAGGTTTTATCGTTTTAGGAATCGTTGCAAATACGACTGCCATTGCTTGGCCTTGGTATGCGGTGATTGGTGCGGTGGTCAATATTGCCGTTTCTATTCCTGTAAGTATTCTCTTGAATGGTCGTCAATCGGAATGGTCAGAATATTCAGTTCCTGGTCTACAAGCTAAATTTAAAGCAGAAGGAAAACCTGAAAAAGAAGATGGTTGGTACGTTGTTCCGGGAAAATTAGATAATGTAAGTTATTGGTTAATAGCCTTTTTTGTATTGACATTAGTATTCTTATTCACGTTTCAATATATGGTATAGTTTAATTAAAAATTACGAATTACGAATTGCAAGATGTCATTCGTAATTCGTAATTCGTAATTCGTAATTTTTATGAAAGTAGCACTTGTAACAGGCGGAAGTGGTGGAATAGGTTCTGAAATTTGCCGACACTTGGCAAAAGCAGGCTATCAAGTCATTGTAAATTATAATTCAAATGCAGTCAAAGCACAAACAACTTTAGATAGTTTGGAGGAGGACGGACATTCGATATATCAAGCATCAGTAACGGACAGCAAGGAATTGACTGAAATGGCAAATTTCATCACAAAAAAATATGGTCGTTTAGATGTCTTGGTAAATAATTCAGGTGTAACGATGCCAGTTCCGCATGATGATTTAGATGGTTTGACAGATGAATGGATTGACCGAATTTTTCAAGTTAATGTTCGTGGTGCATTTGCTTGTGTCCGAGCGTGCAAATCACTTTTATTAAAAGGAGAAAATTCAATCGTTGTTAATATATCCTCGATTGCAGCACGTACCGGTATTGGTAGCAATGTGGCTTATTGTGCTTCAAAAGCCGCAATGGACAGTATGACCCGTTCTTTGGGTCGAGCATTAGCACCAGATATTCGAGTGATTTCTTTATCACCAGGTTGGGTAATGGGCGAATATGCCAAAACATTTCCACAGAGTTATCTTCAAGAACAAATGAATAAAACGCCTTTGGCTCGCATTGCCACAAGTAGCGATGTCGCAAAAGCATTAATTGGAATTGTAGAACAATTTACGTTTTCCACGGGTTGTATCTTTCCCGTTGACGGAGGACGACCACTTTTGTAACAAAAAAATTAATATTTCGAAATTGAACAGCTAAATTTCTCTATCAAAATCTAGCACTAAATATAATGAATATCAAATTAAATCAAGAAAATAAACATATCGTTTGGAATTTTTGGAAAGCTTTAGAAAAAGCAACTTCAAGCGATTGGCATACCGTTACCCGTTCTGCAATGGCAGAAAATGTAAAATGGTTTGGTCATGACCCAATTAATGATTTAGAAGGAATTGAAGCTTTTGTTTCCAATTTTTGGCAACCGCTTTTACAATCATTCCCTGACTTAACAAGGCAAACTCATATTTTTATGGGCGGTCAATCAAATGGTCGAATAGATGCCGATATTTCTCTTGATGGTGAGATGTGGGTCAGTGGTACAGGTTATTTTAATGCTACTTTTGCAAAAGATTACCTAAATATTCCCGCAACGGGCAAAAAAGTACGTGTCCGTTGGGGCGAGTTTTGTAGGATAGAAGATGGAAAAATCGTGGAAGTCTATTTTTTATTGGATTTAATTGACTTAATGCAACAAGCAGGGTTTGAAGTCTTACCGGCAAGTCGTGGGAAAGATGGCATTTATCCATCGCCTCATGCAAAAGATGGTGTTTTATTGGAGACACAAGATGAAGTAGCTTCAACCTATAGTCTTGATCATATTCGTCGTTTTATTTTTGATGGTTTAAATAGTTTTGACCAATCTGATTTGAAAAGTATGGGTATGGCTGACTTTTTTCAACCTGATGTACAATGGTATGGGCCAGGTGGAATTGGTGCTTGTTTGACATTAAAGGAGTTTGAAGATTTCCACCAACAACCGTGGCTAATTGCTTATCCCGATAGACAAGTTCAAAATTTAGATGCATTGATTGCAGAAGGCAATTATAGCGCTGGTCCAGGTTGGGCAGGAGTAAAAGCAACCCATACTGGACAATATTTGGATTGCCCTGCAACGGGTAATACTATATACTTCAATGGCTTAGATTGGTGGAAACGAGACGGAGAAATGTACATTGAAAATTGGGTTTTTGTAGATATGATACATTTATTTCGTCAGTTTGGCATTGATTTGTTTGAGCGATTGGAGGAAATGAAGAAAAAATAATTTTAAGACGATTCTGTTCCAATTAAAATAAAATAAATAAAAATGACCAACTTCCAAGCAGCAAAAGAAGTAGTTCGAAATTATATAGAAGCCTTTGATAAGGCAAAAGATGAAGATTTAGTCAACGTTTTAAAAGAGCATACTTCTGAAAATTACCATTGGAAAGGAATGCATCCTTTTTACGAACAAAATGGTGCAGAAGCGGTAATTAAAACTTTTTGGCAACCACTTAGAAAAGCATTTTCGCCGATTCAACGACGAGAAGACGTATTTTTTGCAGGAGCAAATGATTGTGATGATGGTACAACAACTTGGGTTGTCAATACAGGAAATTTCTTAGGATTATTTGATAATCCTTGGTTAGATATTCCGCCGACTAGTAAAATGGTCTTTATCCGATATGCGGAATTTCATTGTGTTGTCGATGGCAAAATTACAGAAACGGCTTTGTTTTGTGATATAATTAGCGTGATGCATCAAGCTGGTCATTATCCATTGCCGCCAATGACAGGAGCAGCGTTTATTTATCCTGGCCCTCGAACACATGATGGTTTGCAGTATGCAGAACAAGCACCGCAAGAAGGCGTAAAAACAATGAACTTGCTCAATGAAATGATTGCCGACTTGACGAAACTCAATCTGTCGGGTAGCTTTGGTTGTCCGCCAGAAGTATTGGCTCGTACATGGAAAGAAGACATGATTTGGTATGGCCCTTTTGGAATTGGAGCGTCCTATACAATCCCTCGTTATCAAGAGGAACATCAATTACCGTTTCGGGAAAACTTGACCGATAAAGTATTTAATGGACATATTGCAAGGTTTTCAGAAGGAAACTATGCAGGCTTTTTTGGTTGGCCTAATTTGAACAATAAGAACAAAGGCGGATTTTTAGGTTTGCCTGCAAGTGATACTAATGCACCTATGCGAGTGGTCGATATTTATAGAAGAGAAGGTGATAAACTGGCAGAGAATTGGGTCTATATTGATGTTTTACATTATTTATTTGAGCAAGGATTAGATGTTTTGAAACGGATGAGACAGATTAATAGAGTTGGGCGTTAAGTCATTTAATTGGCTTTCCTAAGCTTGTCCATAGCGGAAGAATTTTGATTCGTACAATTGCTAAAAAATAATAATGTAAATCATCGTCCTATACATTTTTACATTGAAACACGGAGACACAAAACACGGAGTTAACTTAATGGTAATAACCAATAAGTTAACTCTGTTTCTTTATGTTCCTTTTTTTAATTTTGTGTCTCCGTGTTTCAATGTAAAAATGTATAGGACGATGATTTACATTA
>CAZMEH010000683.1:0-2596 GCA_964564885.1 uncultured Saprospiraceae bacterium
TTTTAATTCTCAAAATAATATAAAACTATGCCATTTGACCAATCAAAACCTTATACACTAGATAGAGTTATCAGAATTGGAATAACTATCGCTGTCTTATATGGAATTTTTACACTAATGGCACATCTAAGTAGTGTGTTAGTTCCATTTATGATAGCCATACTGATTGCTTATTTAATATACCCGATGGTTACTTTTTTTCAAAATAAGGTCTTTAAAAATCGCTTAATTTCTGTTGTCCTTAGTTTGTTCCTCATCATTTCGGTTATAGTTGGTATTTTCTGGTTCACAATTCCTTTGATTACATTACAAATCGAAAAAATGGCGTCGCTGCTTTCCAGCCTTATCACGAATGAAGGCGGTGTCTTACCAGAATATTTAGTTACGGTTGAAAATTATATTCTTGAATTAGTTCAGCAAGACGAAATTCAAAACATGTTAAATATGTCGAATGCTCAACAAGTTATAGAACGACTTTTACCTGGTATTATGGGTATTTTTTCAGGTTCTATTAGTTTTTTAATGGGAATTGTAGGGCTTACCATTATTTTGTTCTACATCATTTTCATTTTGATTGACTATGACGAAGTAACTAAAGGTTGGCAAGAGTTTGTTCCTACTTCTTACAGAAAACCGATTTTGACCTTATTAGAAGATTTAAGAGATGGAATGGCAACTTATTTTCGAGCGCAATCTTTAATTGTCATGATTGTTTCGGTTTTGTTTTCAATTGGTTTTACTATCATTGGATTACCGCTGGCTATTATTTTAGGTATTTTTGTTGGCTTACTTAATTATGTTCCATATTTACAAAATGTCGGTTTTATACCTGCTGCCTTCCTTACAGTGATGTATTCTTTAGAAACAGGTGAAAATTTCTGGTCCATGTTTGGATTAGTCATACTTGTCTTTGGAATTGTTCAGTTGGTTCAGGATGCGTTTCTAACACCAAAAATCATGGGAGATGCAACTGGTCTAAATCCTGCAGCTATTTTATTATCACTTTCAGTTTGGGGCAAACTTTTAGGTCTGCTAGGCTTACTAATTGCTATTCCAATCACTTCTATTATGATTTCTTATTATAGAAGGTTTCTTAAAAATACAGAACGAAATAATTCTAGTATTATCGTTGAACCGCATATGCTAGACGATGACGATGATGAAGATGATAATGAAGATGATGAGCCATTATTAGACCTTAATAATAGTTCCAAAATTATTATCCTAGACTAAGTTTTCAAGTGCTGTATCCTCGGCTTTAGCCGACATGATGAAATCAATAAATACTAAACTATCTCGGCTAATTCCGACAACTATCAGTAAACGGTATAATTAAGTTTAATGAATAAATTAAGATTTAAAATAGTCAAATTGTTTTTAGCAAATTGGAATCCAATCCGCTGGTTTCTGTATCAACAATTTTTTAAAAGACTACCGCATCACAAGGCAAAATCATTAGCAAATGAAAGTCCATTTCTTAAAATTCCAAAAGGAAAGTGGATTAATGAATCTGAAAATGCTTTTGCAGTAAAAGACATTCGTCCTCGTGCGCCAGTTCATTTATTGGTCATTCCGAAAGTTCGAGTCAATACAATTATGGATGCGTCACCTGAGTTAATGGGAGAAATGTTTCAATTAGCGAAAGAAACGGCTCATCAATTTGGCATCGTAGAAGATGGTTTTCGTTTGATTGTGAATACAAATGTCTACGGCGTGCAAACGGTTTATCATTTGCATATTCACATCATGGGCGGAAAACAATTACCTGTACCGCTTATTTAAGGTGTAATACCGAGGTTTTAGGACTAAAACTCACTGTGCCATAGGTTTTGTTTTTTCAATGGTAGAATCTGGCTCTGGAGGTAGCATTTCAATAAAATTAGCTTCTTCGAATTCTGCAACTAATTTGCTTTTCACTAATTCGAATTCAGCTTTTGCGGCAATGATTTTGTCACTACCTTCAATAGCTTTTCTTAAAGCTGCGTCAGCTCTGCGTGTAGTTGTTTCTAAATCATCAACAGTAATATCACCTTTTTTAACACAATTACTTTCGTCTACTACCGTGCTTCTCTTTTTATTCGTTTCAGAATAAGTGACGCCTAGATCTGACGATATATAAAATTCCTTCTTTTTAACATCTAAATAAAACGTTTCTGGCGTTGTATTTACTCGATATTCGATGTGAACATTCGTAATTTGCTTCACATATCCAGGTTCGCAAAACATGACTTTTCTATCAAATGGCGTAGTAGAAGTATCATTCACTTCTACATTCCCAACTATCAAATCAAAGCGTTTTTGAAATTCACCTTCGTCATAAATCTGCTCCGTATCGCCCATTTCGACTTCTCCGAACATATCTAATATCTCATCTACTGTAATAAATTTCATAGCAACTAAAACAAATACAACTAATCCTCCTATTAAAACTAAATTGACAATTGACTTCATATATCTATTGATTGAATTATTTTCTTATATAGACGTTAGACGAAATGAAGGTAACAATTATTAATGTACAATGTGTAATGTACAATGTGTAATAAAACCTCTTTTGCATTGCATATTAATAACTGATGTTACACAAAGTATAATT